>JABIDZ010000130.1 GCA_018651445.1 Candidatus Iainarchaeum sp.
AAAACAAAGTTGTTTGCACTACCAAGCATTCCGTTGTAATATTCGGCACCAACTTTGTATTTTTTTAATAATTGTAAACTCTTTTTTTCTCCAAGAACCGAACAAGTTGCATCTGTTTTGTAACCGTATGGGTGTGCAAAGCTTGCAACTAAATTATTGTCATTCACGATTTGCAAGGCTTCTTCAATCGGAACATTGTGAACTTGTAATCTTGGAATATCATAAATAGAAATGTCTTCTCCTAAAATAATTACGTGTCCGGCACTAGTCTTTGCTTCCATCCCGGGAATGAGTATTATATTATCTGGTTTTAATGCGAGTACTTTTTCATATGCGTTACGAGAATCGTGTTCGGTGTGTTCAGTAATCGCGATAACACTTAGTTTTCTTTTTTTTACTCCGCCCCACCAATCGCGAGCATCAATGTTTTTTTCGTTTAAGTGTGTATGTAAATCTGCTAAGTAATGTTGGTGTTTCATAATAAGTTAATGACTAAACTTATTTAAAAAACTCACGTTTTCTAGGACACGCTCCTTGCGCCGAGCGGGAGCGCAGAATTTGGCTATCTAAAGATAGCCAGAAAGCAATAATGAACTCAAACTGTCCTACAAATTGTGTGTTTTATTCATTGGTCATCTGATTGGATTTTGTGCTGAATTTGGGCTGCCAAAGGCGCCCAAAGCGCTGCCCGATTTTCCGGGCACTGCATAGCCAGATATCATAAACTTTATATACAAGCTATCACTTGTTTTAGAGCATTATGGAAGACAATCATCCTGACATGCCAGATTTAACTGGTTTATCTGACTTTGAAAGAGAATTATTTGAATTCGTTCTTGAGAAGTGGCCTACGTCTGCTCTGGAAGTAGCAGAGTATTTCAATGAAGATATCTCTGACAGAGAAAAAAAGAAGAGAATGAGTACTAAATATGCCTATTATTTGAAAAAACTAGTAGAAAAACGCCTAATTATATCAAAAAAAGCAGGTAATTCATTGATTGTGTGGCCAGTGATTGTAGAAAAGTACCGCGTAGTACATGAAATCCTAAAAGGAGAGAAATTTGATTACGCCTCTGATTTCATAAAATTATCTTCAAAGAAGGTGATTCGCGATGCTTAATCAGTTCTTTGACAAATACATTTTCACTAACACTCTAAAATACAAGAACAACAATTTTTTCCTAGTAAATATCCCTTTTCTAATAATCCCGGTTGACATTCTAGTTGATTTAGTAAAAGACAAAGATGTTATCGAACACAAAAAGCTTTATGAAAAAGTTAGATTGAGTGTGAAAGACTCACTTGTTCCGCGATTCGAAGCAATGGGTCTTGAAAAAGGAAAACAATTAGAATTAATAAAAACTTTTTTTGTTGCATCTGGTTGGGGCGCATTACAATTAGTAGATCTTGATGAACAAACAAAAAGAGCAATTGCAGTTTTAGAACATTCTCCTTTTGCAATCGAATTAAATGGCAAAGCAAATTTCCAAGTTGACTTTTTTATGAGAGGGATCTTAGCCGGATTGTTTTCAGCAGTTTTCAAAGAAGAAATCGCCTGTGTTGAAACAGAGTGTGCCGCAATGAATAGTGAGCGATGCAAATTAATCTTAAAACCAAAAACAGAATTTGATTTTACAAAGAAAATAGTTCAAGACCAATTAAATACAGACTAATTATTCTAGTTTGTTGAGTGCACGAGTCAATTGTTCTTCTGCGTCTTCAACAGTTGTATAATGAATCTTTGTAATGTTCGGATTTCCATTTACCATTGCAGACATAGATGCGTCTGCATTAACATAATACAATGCAATAATCGGTGTGTTGTGTGCTTGGGCATAACCGATTTCAAATCCAACGCCTAAACTTGGTAAGGTAACATCTGCTACAACAACATCTGCGTCATCAAGCCATGCAATATCTCGCTCGTAAATAAAATCAAGTGCTTTTGTTTCTCCACTCTTAGAGATTGCTGGGCTCGCAACATGTTCACTCATGATTTCGTGTTCTTTTTTTAAAAAACTAATAAATTGCCGATAGTTTTCTACCAACAATCTACCTCCACGAATACTTCCTGCAAAATATATTTTCATTTGTTCACCGTAATTTCTTTTTTTCCATTCATGTATTTTTGCAATGCTTTTGGAATTACAATAGTTCCTTTGTCGGTTTGATAGTTTTCTATTATGACTCTCAAAGTTCGTGTTGTTGGAACCATTGTGTTGTTTAAGGTGTGAACAAATTCTTTTGTCCCATCTTTTTTACGGTATTTGATATTCAATCTATTTGCTTGGTACGAAGTACAATTACTGCATGAACCAAGTTCGATATATTTACCTTCTCTTGGAGACCAACCTTCTAAATCGTATTTTTTTGCAGCTACAATGCCGATATCGCCTGTACAAACATTAACGATTCGATAAGGGATTTCTAATGCATCCATTAATTCTTGTTGGTTTTTTGATAATTGTTCGTGTATCTTCCAAGAGTCTTGTGGTTTGCAAATAACAACTTGTTCGATTTTATTGAATTGGTGTACGCGAAACAAACCTCTTTCATCAATGCCGTGTTTTCCAATTTCTCTTCTAAAACAAGGACTCATTCCTGCAAGTTTAATTGGTTCAGTTAGTTCGTCTTCATCAATAATTTCGTCCATGTACATTGATACTAAAGGATGTTCACTTGTAGCAACTAAATACAAATCGTCGCCCTCGATTTTGTACATTACTGTTTCAAAGTCGCCAAGATCAGTTACGCCTTCGTATGCACGCCGATTCATCATTAATGGTGGTTGAACTGGCACAAAATCTTTTGCAATTAACAAGTCGAGTGCTAGTCTTTGCAAAGCAAGATCAAGCATTGCTAAGTCACCTTTTAGATAAAAGAATCCTGCTCCAGAAATTTTTACTGCTCGTTCAAATTCTGCAACACCTAACTTAACTGCTAGTTGTGCGTGGTGTTCGAGTTTTTTATTTTCTTTTGCTTTTCCAACTTTCTTAACTTCCTCGTTATCTTCATCACTTGCGCCGTAAGGGACACTTTCATGTAACACGTTTGGAATTCGCAAAGCAATTGCGCGCAATTCTTCTTCTAGCTTTTTTACTTTTGGCTCGTCTTCCTTGATTTTTGCAGGAATTGCTTTTGCTTCTTTCATTAATTTTGTAGCGTCGTCACCTTGGCCTTTAGCCATTTTTATTTTTGTAGTGATTTCGTTTCGCTGTTTCTTTAAATCTTCAAGCTCAGTTTTTAAGTTACGCCAGTCTTCGTCTTTTTTCTTCCAATCGGCTAGGCGGGAGATTACGGATGCATCTTTCCTCATTTCTAAATTCTTTTTCACTTCGTTATAGTTTTCTCTTACATATTTTGCATCCAACATTTTAATTCCTCCATATAATTATCAATTAACAAATATTTTTAAATCCCACAACCGCCCAGCCGGTTGACGTCTGGGTGTCATCTCATTGTCGAAGCTTTTGCTTCTACGATGCATCGTGAATTTTTAATTCACAATGTCGCTGTTGCTCGACAACACGGTTATTGATATAATTAGCTCGATAGCGATGACTCTACTACGTCTTCGTCGAAAAGACCATTTAATTCTATTATTAATTCAATTCCTAGTTTAGTCATCTTACCACTATACTATTTCCTTCGCGAAAATTATTAAAAACTCTTGCTTTTTAGATGGTACAATTTGTACACATTGCTAAGCTTGTTATATGGTTTATTTCAAAAACTAACTAGTTTGTCGTTAATTATTGAATTTACTTTCCGCGGGTTCCAGTTCGGTTAATTTGTGGTCGAAGAGTTGTGTCATTTTTTTTAATTATTGCCGGGTTATATGGTGTGTTTGGTCGATTTGGTTTTGCAGGAAGCGCACGGGGTATTTCTAAATCTTTTATTTGTTTAATAGCAGATCTAACTCCGTCAACCGAAAAATCAACTTTTATTGGAGTAACTTTAAGTTGCCAAAAGACATCTGATAAGTTTACGGGGTATTCAGTATAACTACCTTTATTTACTGCGTGTTGTTTTGAAATGCGCCCCCAACACCTTTTTAGGTATGCATCGATTACACTTGTTTGAAAAAAATAAACTGTGTTTTTCCCATCAAATGCCATCATCCACTTTGCATTATTTATTAATTCTCCGCGCTTTTGTCCGCGTATATTTTTTAATCGGGTTTGTATCGTTTCGGGTCCAAGTCCTCCAAAACAATATTTGAAATCAATTTTTACTGTCCGTCTAGTATTTTGTCGTTGAAACCTAAAAGTATAATCCGTTCCGCGTTTATGTTCGCTTTGTTGTGTTAGTCCTGCAGCTTCACAAATCTTTGCAACAACGGGTCTAAGTTTTTTTTGTTTTAATACGTGGGCTGGAAGTCTTGGATGCTTTGGTTTTGGAGGAGCTTTTCCGCGTCTTTCAAAAGGAATTTTTTGTTTTCTTCGGTCATATCCGTTCTTTTCTCTTTGGGTTACGCGGTTTCCTAATGGGTTTGGCATTTATATCACTTCAAGAACTTGATTTTTCCAATTGTTTTTCGCGCTTTAACAAATTTCTTGTCAAAATCATCGTAGAATTTGTTAGCGTAAGTGATCAAGTATTTTTGTTTGCATTCTCCGCAAAGATTTTTTCCACTCAAACAATCTTGATACATTTCTGCTAATGGTTTATCGTCTTTGATAAAATGATTTTTACAATACTCAAATGCAACACATTTTTCAGGGTTACCACCTTTCTTTTTTTGTTCGTCTGCAGTTACTCGTCCGCCCGTCAAAGCTTTTTTCAAATTTTTCTCCATTGCAGTCCGGTCTTTCTCAGGAATTTCTAGTTTTCCAACACTCTCGTTTTTACTCATTTTAAACGAGCCGTCAAGAGCTGAAGTATATTTGTTGTAACTAGCACTAGGCAAAAAGAAACCGTATTCGCTTCGTAGTCGTCTAGCAACATCGCGGCTCATACGGATATGTGGTGCTTGGTCTATTCCAACAGGAATAACCCCGGGCATTGGTTCGCCGAGCTGTGGTTGTAAGATATCTCCCAGCTGTGTGAACGCAGCCATTACTTTTGATGGATGCACTGAACCATAAATAGCTCGAAACTCATTCTCAGTTATTTTTTGTGAACAAACACTTGCTAGGTTACTAACAACTTTGTTTTCGCTTTGAAAATAAAACTTTGTTTTTTTAGGATCAAGTCCTAATGCGATGTAAGCAGGAATATGGAATTCGAGTGCACGTCTTTTTCCTTCTTCTATTGGAACGCCGCGAGTTGCTTGGCTTTCAACATCTGCAATTAGCACAAATGTTTCGGCACCTTGTTCTTGAAAATAACGTACATTGTCTACAACTGCTGCAGTTCCTAAATGAATTTTTTCTGCTGAAGGCATGATTCCGGTTAAACAATAAAATCGTTTCTTCTTCCTAATAGCTTCCGCTATCACATTCAAATCTTGTCCACCAAAAATAATTCCTCGTTTCATTTGTAAACTAGGATTTGGCATTGCGTCAACATCAAATTTTTGCATTCCAAAATTCTTGATTAGTCTTGAGTAATCTTGAACCAAAGCTTTTCCCCAAGGATCGACATCGACGGTTTGCGCCGTCGGTACGCGCACTGTCTTCGTCTTTCTCGACAGTGAATTTTGTTTTTCTTTTTTCTTAACCATTTTCTCACTCATATAAACAACTCCTTTTAGTTTTTAATGATTTCATTTCGCTGCAGAAGGTAAGTGAATTAAAAGATAATGAATTTTGGTAAAAAACAAGATTCTGCGGGTTTTTCCGCAGAGGTGAGTCTGCCCGGAGTCTAAGCCTGGTGAGCTTAATATAAGAATTATAGACTCCAGACATCAAAATTCATATAACTAATGGTGCTTGTATCATTAATAAGAAATGGGCAGTTTTAGATGTAACTCTATTCACAGTATAGAAAATATGGATGTATCAAAATTACATCTATTAAAATTAGTTTATTTTGAGAAGATTTATATTGTTCTAGAACGGTATTGTGTTATGCCTGCAAAAAAAAAGAGAGATGTTACACCAGTAAGATATAGTTATTTAAATTCTGCGCGGATGCGGGATTTAGTTGGGCGAATAATAAAGAAGCGACATGCTTGGACACATGGTAAAAAGATATTCAAAGGTAACCCCGAGGGACCGTATAAATCGTGGATGCACCCTAAAGTTAGGCCGGTTATTGAATACATGATTAAACGAAATGTATTTGATAATAAGGTTACTACTAGAAAAGAAATGGCGAATTTTTTTGATAGATTATCTGATGCTGCACTGCAGACTACGCCACAAAAAATATTAGGTGAAACAATTTATGAAACACAGAATTATTTGGATGGCTTAATTCATTCAAAAATGGAGAGTGCACGTAAAACTGGGAAGAACTTTGATCGGAAAACTTTTTTGGATTTATTTCAAACAACAATCGACCAGATCTTTGAGCGCTCTGCAGCGCTACAAGATAATATTGCAGGGGTAAGTTATAAGGGTAAAACTCCGCAAAGTAGGCGAGAGAAGAAAAAACGTTATTATCGATTAAATACTGGCGATGCATTTAGGCATTCAACATTCAAAGTTCCAACACTTATTGAAGAAGCAAGAACAATAAAAGAAGGGATAAGATTTGTTTGTAACGAATTAAGGACTGCAAACGAATAATCCAAAGCTTAATAAAACATTTTTTTCTAGTTCTTAGTATGGAAAACGATTTAGTAAAAGCAAAGAAAATGAATTTGCGTAAATTACGTGACCAAGGAGTAAATCCGTATCCGTATGAATTCAAAGTAACAGGTTACGCTAAAGAATTAACTGAAGAATTTTCTAAACTTGCAAACGAAGAAAAAGGAAAGAAATTTGCGGTAGCTGGACGCGTAATGGTAAAACGTTCGTTTGGAGCAATTGCTTTCATGAAGATCCGGGATGCGACCGGCGACATACAATTTTTTTTAAGAAAAGGCGATACAAAAAAAGACGCAATGGATTTGCTAGAGTTAATTGACACGGGGGACATTGTTGGAGCAACTGGCCCTATTTATAAAACACAAAAAGGGCAATTAAGTATTTTAGTTGATAAATTAGAAATTCTAACAAAAAGTGTTTTGCCTTTGCCAGAAAAATACCATGGTTTACAAGATATTGAAATCCGACAAAGAAAAAGATATTTAGATTTAATAATGAATCCTGAAGTACGTGAAAATTTTACTAAACGAAGCCAAATAGTTTCTGCAGTAAGAGAGTTCCTTGATAAAAACAATTTTTTAGAAGTAGAAATACCTGTTTTACAACCAACGTTTGGTGGAGCAGCAGCAAGACCATACATCACAAAGAGTAATGCGTGGAAATCACAGTTCTACTTGAGTGTTTCTCCAGAATTATATCTAAAACGATTGTTAGTTGGGGGTTATGAAAGAGTTTACACTATTTGTAAGAACTTTAGAAATGAAGATGTAGATAAAACACATAATCCTGAGTTTACTATGCTAGAATTTTATGCTTCTTACAAAGATTTAGAGTTTGTTATGCAAATGACTGAACAAATGTTTGAGTTTGTTGCAAAAAAAGTTTTAGGTACAACAAAAATAGAGTACCAAGGAAAAAAGATTGATGTGAAAGCTCCTTGGCCAAGACTAAAAATGCGAGACTTAATAAAAAAAGATGCAAAGCTTGATGTTAGCAAAATGGATTTAGAAGAATTGCTAAGCGTAGCTAGAAAAGAAGGTATTGAGATTGATGAAGACATGAAGAAAAAAGGTTTAGTAATACAAGAATTATTCGAACATTTTTGTGAAGACAAATTAGTTCAACCTTGTTTTATTACAGAAAGACCAATAGAAGTTACTCCTCTTTGTAAACCTTCTCGTGAAAACCCTGAAGAGTTGATTGAGGGTGCAGAACCATATATGTGTAATTGGGAAGCAGGAAACGGTTACTCTGAGTTAACTGATCCGATTTTGCAAAAACAGTTTTTTGAAGATCAAAAAGAACAAGGGAAAGCTAAGGGCGAACAACACCCAAAAGACGAAGACTTTATCGAAGCAATGGGTTACGGAATGCCACCCGCAGGCGGAATGGGTATTGGTATTGATAGAATGGTAATGTTACTAACTGATTCAGCTACTATCCGAGATGTTATATTCTTCCCACAAATGCGACCAGAGAAAAAATAGTTTTATTTTTTAGTTGCATTTTTGTAAATTGTTTCAAACTCGTGTCTTAAAAATCGTGCCATCGAGGGATTTTTTGTTATTGTTACGGTAATATCCATTTCTGGTTCTTTTCTGAGTGCAAATTCTTTGAACAGTTGTTCGATATTTGATATTTTATTGTATATCTTTTCAATAATTTGTTTCGTTTCTTTGGTGAGTTTGACCTCGATGAGGTAATCGCCATTGATAAATAAATCTTCTTTCATAGCGACTTTTGTTCCAATTGGGAGGCATTTAATATTTATTTTTTGATATTGTTTTAATATCCACCGTCCAAACGGGGTATTGTTTTGTATTATTGCGATTGCATTTGGATTATTTGCGAGAACTTTTGCTAATGCAATAAAATCTTTCACAGTAGACTTTAATGAAAACCAACCATAATTGAAAACACCAATGATTGTTAAATCCTTATTATGTGTTAGTATATTGCTGTTTAACAATTGTGCGATGGTAACACTCACGTCTGAGACGGATGTAAATTTATACACTTGCGGAATTGCGGAATTTTTATTAAGTTTTATTTTCTCTATCTTTCCAGTGTGATTTAATTTAATTTGATTTAATCGTTTTATTAAAATATCTACCCATTCTGGATTGATTGAATATTCTCTCCCGTCTTTTTGTATGATGTTTCCTTGCTCTAATTCAGTTAATGCTTTGTGTACTGCTTGATAGGAAACATCTTTATTGATTTTAACTCTTGAATGAATTTGTTTCGCACTTAATTGCGGCTCTTGTGAAATGGATTCAATAATTTCTCCTTTTAATGAATTGGGAGCAAATTGTGATAACAAATCATTAAATGACATAATAAGATTGTTTACAAAGTAGTTAAAAATCTAGAGTTATGTTTAGACAACTTTAAATACTAGTTTTTTTTACTATTATACAGCATGGTGGAAGAAATAATTAGAACTAAGACCGGTATACAAGACTTAGATAAAGCATTGAATGGAGGGATCCCTCAAGGTAATATTGTACTTGTTTCGGGCGGAGCAGGAACGGGTAAGTCTACGTTGTGCCTACAATTTGCTGTTAATGGTGCATCCACGTTTGGAGAAAAGGCGCTTTATATATCAACTGAGCAAAACAAAACTGAGTTGTATAAACAAGCTAATGGGTTTGGATGGGATATTTCGTCGTTGGAACTAAAGAATTTACTTAAAACAGTATATTTTGATATAACTGAAGGAAATTTATTCTTGGAGAAGTTAGAAACATTAATAACGGAGTTTAAACCCCAACGATTGATAATAGACTCTTTAATAACTCTAACTGATTCTTTAACTGTTGCAGGAATTTCGAACGATGAAGGTTTTTCAATGGTGCGCGTGGCAGAGACCGTTAGCCCAATACCGCGTACCGAAAAAATTATCTCAAAGAGTGTATTGTATCATTTATTTAAAGTTCTAAGAAAATATCAGATTACAACTATTTTAACTACTGAATTATTTGAGGGTACTGAATTACTGTCATCGGACGGCGTAAGTGAATTTATCGCCGATGGTGTTGTTTTATTGCATTTTTTGGGCGTAGGGGGAATGGAATCAAGAAGTCTACAAATAAGAAAGATGCGGTATACGGCACATGATGAAGAAGTGATGCAATATAGTTTAGGTAAATCAGGAATCGAATTTTCAACTTCAGAGGAGTTAAATCTTTAGTGATGTTAAATGTTTAGAATGGTAACGGATTTAATGTTGCATAAACAGCTTAAATTTGAGTCAGGTAAGATTTCAATTTTTGGAAGACCCTCATTTATGCTTCCTTCAGATTCATTTGTTGGATTGCAGAAAAAGCTCGAGGGTAAAAATCTGGAACAATGGATATATCAGGCAGGTAAGGAGGCCGGGGAAAGTTGGTTTAAAGAAATGAATCGAGCCTATAATCTGAAAGGAAAAGATGTAATAAAGTGGGGTTCGAATATAGTTACTCTTGCAGGGTGGGGCGAAGCTATTATAGAAAAACGCGAAGACGATAACAAACTAATCTTATTTGAACTCCGTAACTCGGTGGTTTCAGAGATTTATGGGGCATCAAAATATCCCGTGGATCATTTGTTTAGAGGGTTGCTTTGTGGTGCGATGAGTTTTATATATAAAACTGATTTGGAAGCGGTTGAATTTAAATGCAGGTCAATTGGCGATTCGACATGTAAGATTTTGGTAAAACCACTAAAGGAATTTGATAGCTCAAATAATTTTGTTAAACGACAAATTTTAAATTTAGATAATTAAAAATGCAGTTATCCCAAACATTAAAAAGATTATATTTATTGCTAGTGTTGCTTTAGTAACCAGTCTAGCTTGTGTTGTGATAGTAGTATAATCTTCTTTTTGTTGGGCCGTAAATGTTTTTTTAATAATCGCCAAAGCAAATAATATTGGGATAATAAATAAAATTGGATAAAAATTAAATACGCTGAGAACGAATAGGATTGCAATTATAAATATTAGGACAAATTTAGCTAATTTGATTGTTTTTTGTTTGCCTATTATTTGGGGTATGGATTTAATGCCGTGTATCGTTTCTCCCGGGATATCTTCAATATCTTTTAGTGATGCAATTGGTACTATCATTAGTATATAAATTATAGAAAAGGTTGTATCGATCTGCGGCAGGATTATACTAGTGGCTAGAATTGGAATTAACCCATAAAATATTCCCCCGAAAAATGGAGAGCTAAAAAGATATTTTTTAAAGTATACTTTTGGGTGCGTATAAATTAGAAATGTTAAAATTAAGGTGGCGACGACTAGAATTAAATATATATGAATTAATCCACTAATTAAAATACCTATGCTGATTAATGCTGCACTTAAACCAAACGCCCATGGCGTACTTATTCTATTGGTGGGTAGTGGGCGATTTGGTTTATTTATTCGATCAAGGTCCAAATCAAAAATCATGTTTAAGACATTTAGTCCCATTAGTGTGAGGCATAGAGACAAAATCATGCACAGTATATTTGGAATAAATCCAGTCAATTTTCCAAATAATAATAGTGTAATGGGCGCAATAAGATAAAAAATACAGTAGTGCGGCACAGTCAAACTTATAAAATCTTGGAACGCTAAACGCATTATATATATACTTTCGCACGATATATAATTATATGTCAGTTGAGGAAAAAACTATTATTGGCGCAGGTCTTGCAGGACTTTCAGCGGCATCAGTTTTGAGCAATAATGGTTACAAAGTTAATGTTATTGAGAGAGGCCCGTCCGTTGGTGAATTGCGAGGACAAGACTTTCAAGTTATTAGAAATTATGGAAAAGACCTGAATTTTTTGGATTCTTTAAAGGAATATGGAATTAATATTAATCATAGGCAACCAATTAGAAAGATTGTGAAATATGCGCCTTCAGGTAAGTCTATGGAGGTTTCTTCAGATAATGGTCCTTTATTTTATGTTATTAAGCGTGGACAAGATGAGTCTTCATTGGACCGGCAACTATGTGATTCATTAAATAAGAAAAATGTAGAATTTGAGTTTAATCGAAATGCACACATTTCAGGAGATATAATTGCGACAGGCCCAATATTAAGAAACATTACTGGTTTTGGATACACTTTTGATGGAATTGATGTTGATCCGGAAAAGATTCTTTTATTTATGGATAATGACTATGCACCTAAGGGATATATTTATTTAGCTCCATTTGGTAAACATTCTGCAAGTGTTGCAGCGGTTTCATTTGATTTGACATATAACCTGAAAATGTTATTAGATCGTTTTTTAGAAAAAAATAAAGTTATTCGCGAGATTATAAAAAATTATAAACATAAAGAAAGTTTTACGGGTTATGCTTATTCAAATTACCCGGAAACTGCAAAGATCGCTGGACAATTATTTGTAGGATCGGTAGCCGGCTTTGTTGAAGCTGCACGAGGATTCGGAGTTAAATATTCTATTTTGTCAGGAATATTTGCAGCCAAATCAATAATTCAAAACCTGGATTATGATGTTTTATGGAAAGATGCGTTTGGTAAAGAACTTAAAGAAGGTTTAAATCGACACTTCTTATTGGCGTCTCTAAATAATGATGGATACGAAAAACTCTTGCTTGGTGATAAGATTGGGATCGGGCAGTATGAAAAGGTTCCTGAAAGCATTTCTAGTTTTTTAAAACATATTATTTTGACAAAAGAATTGAAGGATTGGCAACAACAATATTCTTTGGAAAAAATGTTTAAATAATTCTAAAACTCTTCCAAAATCACTTTACTGGCACGGTTTACTGCGGTCGCATCTTTTACAACAAAAACGTTGATATCGGTCTTTTTTAGCATAAATTGATCAATGATTTTGCTTATTGGAAATTCATCGAGATTTTTGTGCGAGATAAACATTTGGTGAAATCTTTTTTTGAAGTCTGGTGAGAAGTGTATTTGTACTATCGTGTCTCCTTTTATCATAAAGTCATAGTCATAATCTAATTTCGATCCGATTTTGATTATTTTACCTGCATCTTGAATTGCTTTTCCAAATATTTTGTCTAATGGCGTGTCATAATGAATTATTTCATAATATTTGGTTTCAGTTAAAAGTTTTTGTAGTTCTTTGTAATCATTATCACTTAAACCAAAGAATGGCCAAGCATGTCGAGTAAAACAAGCACCGGGTTTGGTTGTTGGTGGAAGCGAATTCAAAAACTTTACGCAAAACTTTCCCATGTCAATAAAAGTGTCAAAGTGGTATACTTTTGCTTCGCTTGTTGTAGTTTCTTTTGTTTGTAGTTTTTCGCTTAGCTTTGATAAATCATTAACCCATTTATCATTAATTGAAAGGTTTTTACCTATCTTTTCAAGCACCTCGTCTCTAACAAGTTCATTCACGGCTTTGTGTGTTGCTTGGTATGAAATGCTTTTGTTTGATTGTTTTACGAGTTCTAAATGCAATTCTTTTAGATTCAAAGAACTCTCAGATATTATCGAAACAATAAGGCTTTTTGTGTTATTTCCAAGAAACGGACTTAGTTGCATAACTTATTTCTCTTAAAACCCTATTTTATTTCTTTTGTTAGACTAATTTCTTATGTTTTCAGGCAATTCTTCAAGAGATTTGGTTCTAAAAACGCTTTTTTTCGAGTGGCCGTTAACTGCGAAAGAGATTTATTCTAGAGTTAGTAAGAATTCGGATAAAGACGTGTCTTATCAAGCTATTCATAAAATGATTAATTCTTTGTTAGACGAAGGAATTCTTTCAAAACAAGATAACAAGTATTTAGTTAGTCTTGACTGGGTTAGACAAAGAAAAGACTTGTTGAATGTACTTGAAACAAATTTAGTTGAAGGGCGAGTTGTTTCTCCGTTAGAACAAAAAATTGTTTTTGAAACAATTCATGAAGTAGATCAGTTTCTTGTACAAGCGTGTGGAATGTTAAAACCAAGTAAAGAAGATGAATTAGGTTTGGTTTGGATTCATTTTTGGATTCCTTTGTTTTTCTCAAGAGATACTTATGTTAAAATGAAAGAATTGATTCTTAGTTCTAATTTTTATTGTTTAACACCAAATAATACTAAAATAGATAAGTGGTGTTCGGAGTTTTGGGATAAACTAGGAATAAAAGAAAAATCCGGAGTAAAAGGAGTATTTGATGTTAGTACTCTAGTATACAAAGACACTATCATACAAGTATTTTACCCTGCCGAAATTAGAAAAGCACTGGATGAAGTATATAATTCAACCGAAAATCCAAACAAATTAGATATAGATAACTTCTTTGAAACGGTTTTTGAGAAAAAAACAAGAATACCGGTTCTTATAACAAAAAATAAAGTAGTTGCTGAAGAATTGATGAAACAGATAAAGAGTTTTTTCTAGTGATGTTTTGGGGTGTTCGTTAATGGACGTAATTTTGGGAATATTTAAATAGTGTGTGTATGATCGTAATTAATATACTGGTTTGTTGGACTTGTAGTTATGTCAATTTATGAATAAAGCGGAGGGAAGACGAATGCAAATAAAAAAGAAACAAATTTTTATTGGGAGTGCCTTAACGCATTTGCCAAAAGAAGTTTTTGGTGAATATAAAGCATTGATTTATCGTATCGCGGATTTGGTTGAAGAGAAATATAGCTGTGTTCCAAAGTATGCTCTTGAACATAGTGACCCTCAGTTAGCTGAGCTGAGACAGACGCAGCGACCAGATATTTGTTATAAGTTGGATAGATATTTGGTTGAGAGTTCTGAGTTAGTTATTGCAGAAACAAGTTTTCCTTCGATTGGGCTCGGTCAAGAACTTCAAATTGCCGAATATGCAAACATACCAGTTATTTTTCTGTATAAAGACTATCAGAATAATATCGCTAATGAAAAAAACTATCAAAGCAAATCGAATGCAAATCATAGCATTGAACTGGGCAAACATAAAATCACATCAGTAATGGCTCTTGGCAATCCCGCTAAAGTTCATGAAATTAAATATAGTAATCTAGATGATGCAATAATGAAACTCGATTCGTATTTATGCCAGATATTACCAAAACTAAAAATAAGAGATAAACATAATAAATATGAAGAAACGTTGAGTGAAATTAGAAAGTTGTCAACAATGACAGAATATGCTTAGATTTAATAATTTTGATTCAGTTATTTTCTTAACATCATTGGTTTAAATTACTTGATATTATGAAACGTGTTGACAGAGTTGTTAGGCGAATTGCAGATAAGCGGAAAAATATTGCTTCGGATATGCCTCAAGATTTGCGCCGAAGTGACGCAGTCTTTAGTAATTTACATGTCACTGCTAAGCGTGCAAAGCTTCCCGAAGCAGTGGACACAAATTTGGACTTACAGAAATTAGAAAAGGTGTCGCGTTTATCGAGAACCAAAAGAGCAAAAAGACGATTAGAGGTATTAACAAGATTAGCATGGTCCCGGGTTAACAAATCATCAAAGTTCGGTCAGATAAGAAGACTTTTTGGCAGACAAGGCGAACATGCAGGAATAATGATAATTAAACCTGAATTATTTGGTCGCGCAAATGAAATTAGACATTTTTTGAATTCGCTAGGGTTTGAAGTGATGTTGACCAAAAATGTTTTATTTGATAAGAAAATGATTTGTGATATTTTTGGAGACGAATTCAGAAAGAGTTATAATTTTGCAGTCGAGGGTGCGCATATGCGGATTAATCCGTCAAAAGTGTTGGTCTTCAAACTTTTGCCGAGAAAGGAAATGTATAAGCGATCTGATTTATTGCAAAGACTTAAATCTGAAGACCAAGAAAAATACAGAGAAATGCTTTTGAAGCTTAATGGTATGTCGATTCAGGAAGTATTTTCCACACTTATTAAGGGAAGATATTATGGGCCAGCAAGTGGATCATTAAGAAAAGAGGTAGTACATCCGTTCCTTAATCGGATAGGGTCTGAAGCTGGAGGAGAATTGGCCCAAAAGTTAGATGTCTTTGGTTATGTGAAGGGGAAAAAATTTCAGGGTATTCCTGATTGGGCAAATAATAAATTATTGTGGTTCACGGGTGTGCATGCGCCGTCTGAACCGAAAGAATTGTTTGTCGCGGCAAATACGTTATTATCAGATAGAGACTTGGAAAAACTCGACCGGGGTCTCCAAACCTAAATCAGCTTGTTTTTTTTCATATGTGGGTGTCTTCCAAAACTCACCATGAATCTTTTTTAGTTTTGTATTGTCGTTTACCATTTGCGTTGTTAGTAATTGTATTCCTATTTGTTTGTTTTCAAATTGTTGTGTGTATATGTGGAATACACGATATAATATGTTTGGGTTGTCCCCGACAAGCAATCCGTCTGGGCGTGGATGAGATAAATAGTCTTTTATAAAATCGGACTTTTGTGTTAATTCATTTGCTAGAATTTTCAAGTCCTTTTCTTTGTTGACAATTATTCTAAAACCAATGTCTTCATATTCGACCGTTAAAAAATCTAGTTTTGTTCTACATCGACTTTGTTTTCCTTTTAATGATGCTTCGTCCTTTATTCGCCCGACTAACTTAAATTCTGTAATATTGTGTTTTTGTGTTATTGCTAAAAGTTGTGCACGTATTTTTTCAAGTAGCGGGCCATTTACTTCAAAATTTATAGGCATGCCCGAACATTGTCTTCCCCAAAGTGTTTTTTCTTGTTTCATATAAACCATTTTTTAACATTCTAAATCTAGACTATGACAAATTGACTTTTTTTGATGGATTTGTGTATTTATTCTTCAACGAAATCGTCAATAATTTGTTTGTTCCAATATAATTTACATATTATTGCTATTGTTTCGCTTTCATCTATCTCACCATTCTTGGCCATTTTGTATGCTTCATCTATTGTCATAGGTTTTGATTTTATTTCGCTTATTTCTTCTTCATCATATAACTTTCTAGGTGTTAATTGGGTTGCTAAATAAATTGAATGTGTTTTGTTTATTGAATTTTGAGGCATTGTCTTGTAAAATAATTTTATTTTTTTTGCATCATAGCCTAATTCTTCCATTAATTCCCTGTGTACAGTTTGTTCTGGTGTTTCACCGTCTTTTATGCCGCCGGCAGGAATTTTCCAGATATATTTTTTCAAAGCAATCTTGTATTCATAATTCAAAAATATGCGTTTTTTTGAATCAATTGCGATTACGCCAATTGTTGATTTGCGTGTCGCACGCTCCATTATTTTTATTTTGCCATTGGGTAAAACGCTTTTGACCTGTTCAATAGTAAAAACTTTTCCTTTGAACACGGGTTTCCATTTTCCAATTTTAACATGTGTCATAAAAATTATACATTCATTTGAGTTAATTAATCTTTGTATACGCCCGGCATTTGTCGAAGTTCAAAGGATGTTAATTGATATTGGTTAGATTGGAAAAAAGTCAACTAAAAAGTTGATTTTATTTTACAGTTACTTCGCCGGGTTTGAATGGGGGCGAGCACCACACTTGGAATTCGAGTGTTTTGTATGAGAGATTCTCGATTCCATGTATTTCATTGTTTGAGAAATTAATGTAAATTGGGTCGGGCGTATCAAATTCTTTTTCGGTATCTTCTAATAACAGTCTGAAATGTCCGCCATTATAGAAGCAAAATACTTCTTGTCCGGTTTCACCTCTTTCGTGAAAATGCTTTTTTAGTGTTTCTTTTGGCTTTATTTTTGCGTGGATTACATCAAAGCGTTCAAAAACCATTTTTGGGTTGAAGCCGACAGTAACATTTTCTTTTTCTAAGTGATTCCAATCTAATTCAGTGTATTTAATTATTTTTGCCATTGTTTTCGCCTTCTAATAATTTATATGGGAAGAAATCACATTTAAATTCTTTGGTTATCAAGCTGCAAACAAAACGATTATTCTGATTTCTTAGTTCATGGTTTGGTTGCGATATCACATAAGAATTCATTTGTTAAATCGCTTTCATTTAGTCCGAGCGTATTGAGCAAATCAATGCATTCTTGTCTTTTTATGTCGCAATTGGATTCGTCACCGTCAGTTTCAATTTCAACGAACGTTCCAATATCTTTGACTCTATCTAAACAAATCTCAAATTCGTTTAATTTGAATTTTTCCCGGTATTTATCTATTAAACCAAGTTTTGTTAGCCCAAACTTTGCAAGTATTGTTTCTAACATTTTATTGTCGCTAGCTCTCGTTTCGTATTCATTTGTTAGGCTTTCATTAACGTTTTCGTGAAAAGCTAATATTGCGCCTTCGCCTTCTTGTCGAACACGCACATATCTTTTTGTACCTCTTAAATCTTCGTGAGGGAGATTATAATATTGGTCTATCTGGTGTTTGTCTTTTTCTTTTGTTCCGCCCAATTCTATTAGTTTGTTCTTTATTTCTTCAAATCTAGTTTCATCACATTTTGCTTTGATTTCTACTTCCATGATAAAAAGATAAGACTTTTGAATAAATATGTTTCGGTCACTTCGTTAATCGTCGAGAGTAATTTGTTTCTTTTAAAATCTTTTGTCTTGTTGTATTAGCATGGAATCATATGATTTTTCAAGACCAACACATTTTGTGGCAAGTGTTTTTGTATTAAACGCTGATAAAGTTTTGTTATTGAAACAAACTAAAAGCAAGTATTGGTTGTTGCCTGGCGGGCACATTGATGATGGAGAATTACCTCACGAAGCAGCTATTCGTGAAGTCAAAGAAGAGACTAATTTAGATATTGAAATAATCCAAGTCGCTGATGATGGAGCTAGAACAGAGATTGTTACTCCATTGCCTATTCCTTTTGCAATGAGACTGTTACCTTGTAGAGATAAGAAAGATATTGATTTTTTGTTTACTGCGAGTGTTGTTGGCGGAGAACTAAAAATTGATGAAGAAAGCGAAGAAGCAAAATGGTTTACAAAAAAAGAATTATTTGCTAATCCAAATGTTGGTCCAAACACGAGATATTATGCTTCACTGATTTTGAAATGAATCCTTGTTTTTAATTTTACTCTAAAATGACTCTTTTTTCAAAAGCACCGTTCTTTGAATTTTTTTCTTTTCGTATTTGATCGATTTCTTCTTCTGTCGAACCATATTTCTTTGCGAGAGCTATAGCAACTTCGATTAAATCAGCTATTTCTTCAACATTTCTGTCTTCTTCAACTTCAGTTAACTCTTCTTTTAACTTTTCTATTAATGATTCTTCATACTCTTCTTCACTTGCAATATGTGTTTTAGGTTCTTTTCCTTTTTCAACCATTATTCCTGGTACATTATCTCTTACTAGTTTCATTTTAATCTGCTCCGTTAAGAATTTTATTTAATTTTCTAAATGCGTCTTTATTATCTTCCCATTTGAGAAGTTGTAAAGCTTCTTCGAATGAAACCCATTTAAATTTGGTGTGTTCTTGATAAATATTTTTATCGAGTGAAATAATAAATTCTGGTGTTATTTCAAATGCAAATACAAATTCTTTTTGTAGTGGTGCTGGTTCTCTAGTTAGATAATGGTTGTTCATTTCAAAATAATGGATATTTTCAAATACTTTAATTATTTCCGTTTTTGGTATGTTTGCTTCTTCTTTTAATTCACGATATGCTGCTTCAATTAGAGATTTATCTGTTTCTTCAACACCACCTGTAATCGGTTGCCAAAAACCTCCTTTTTTAGGAATTCTCTTCAATAATAAAAATTCGATTATATTTTTTTTCTTTCTAAATACAATACATTCGACTAGTCGTGGTTTCATAATAATTATTAATTAAAAAGTTCTTTTAATAACTTAAGCTAAATTTCGTCAATCGCCAGATTTAAATAATCTTCCCGTTCTATAGATAGTATGCATTCATTAGTATTATCAGAACAATTGCTGTTGTTATTAATGTGAGTGCGAAGAATCTGTTTTTTATTCTTTGCGGGGTTGAAATTTTATTATTGGTGTGAACTATGGAAGTTGAATTTGCGAGTATCGAGGAAAAATGGCAAAAGAAATGGGCAGACGCTAAACTATTCGAACCAGAGGTAGATAC
>JABIDZ010000103.1 GCA_018651445.1 Candidatus Iainarchaeum sp.
AAAGGAAAAATAGTTTTTGACGAAAGGATTGTTCTAAACAAGAATATTAATTTAGATGAAATAAGTCGCATAACAGACAACGAAGTTTTTATTAATTCCCAAACTGCGCCCGAACTAAATAAACCTGCAAGAATTACAATCGAATCAAATATAGTCTTTCCAATTATTCTAAAGAATGGTTTGCCTTGTCCAGAAGAAGAATGCAAAATAATTTCAATCGAAAATGGAAAAGTAGAATTTGACGTAGAAGGGTTTTCAACATATTCTATTGGCGATTTAGACGCGTTTTTATGTAATACTGGTGCCGTAAGCGAAGCGTGTATTTGTGAAGCCAAAACAATTACCCAAAATTATTGTTGTGGTGGACTAATCAGTATTGTTGATTGTAGCCAAGGAATTATTTCTCCAGTACAAACAGTGAATAATTGTTTCCCTGCAGTAGAAGGTAAATGCGTTAACATTGGTTCCCAACGAGGTACTTGCACGAACGGTGTTTTTACAAACGGTTGCGCATCAGACAATCGCTCGAATAGAGGGTTAATTGCAATGGTTATTGAAAACCAATTAATTGTATTTGGCTTAATCGGAGCAATCGTTGTTATTATCATAATATTTTTAATTGTTAAAAAAGTTGGCGGAAAGAAAAGATTTCCAAAGGCACCACGCTCCGCACCAACAAACATAATAAATGAAATCCAACAAGAACGACAAATACCAAAACAAAAAAGAAACGAACCTAAAAATAGTCCAATACAATTTGATGATGGTGACGATATTTTTGCAGAACTTGAGAAAGAATTAGAATGATATGGTGACAAAACAACAGGTATTTATACTAGGATGAAATAATGATTAATATGAAGAAGCTATTTGTTTTATTGATTGTTATTTTCATTCTGTTTTCTTTTGGATGCGTTGAAGACGACGTTAATTCAGATATAAAAGACAACAACTTAGATAAGAATGATACAAGCGTGGCTCTCAAATCCTGTCTTTCAAGCGCTATGACACAAGAAGGAATAGACGACTGCTACATAAGTATTGCTAAACAAAGTGGAGTAGCCGAATTTTGCAATGACGTTTCAGACGCAGGAAAAAAAGAATGCTACTCAGTTATTCCAAGCGATGTAAATCAAGACGCAAAAGAAGCATATGCTGAAAGTAAAACAGATGACGAAGGCAATGCATTAACCGGATTATTTGGTTTAAGTTTTGCAGGCAACACTTATTTTCCAACAATTGAACACGACGTAATTCCTTTTGCAGAAGAAGGAAGCGATGTGACCGTTAATGCAACTGTAAGCGATTTGAAAAATGGTGCAAAAGTTTATTTGGTTTATAAAAATAGTTTTAATTTTGGTTCCCAAGGTTGGCAAGAAGTTGAAATGACTACAACTGGCGGAGACAATTGGCAAGGAACAATTCCTTTAAGTGGACTGACTGTTGCAAAAAGCACTCCAAGTCAATTAATCAATGGCGGTTTTGAAGAGTGGGACGAAGACGGTGCACCAAAAAATTGGAGACTTGGGTGGAATAGATCAACCGGCCTTACTCGCGAAACTAATCCAGAGAATGTAGCTGGAGGGAGTTCATCATGGTTATTAAATTTCAGTCCCAATTCATACCACGCAAGAGTATGTAACCCCGGAGACGAATACCCACTCAAAGGAACACTTACTTCAGAAGAATTTGTGATCCAAGGCGACGTAATAAACTTCTTTGGAATGCATTACCCACACCTACCATTTGGACAAGGTACAAATTATTACAAAGACATTCTAACCGATGATTTCTATACAAGTATCGAAACACCATGGGGAATGAAAACTAACAAATTTCCAAATACCGCACGCAAGTATGACGAACAAGATTTTTCTCCAAAAATCCAAATTATTGATTCTGTCGGAAATATACTCGCTGAAGATTTTTTAAGAATCTCAGATTATGCTTATGAATACGAACTTGACGTTAGCGAATACAAAGAACAAAATGCAAGAATTAGAATTGTTGATAATTCATTTAATAGTGGCGGAGCATTTGCAGATAGTTTTATGCAAATTGGCCTAGACGGAGACGAATATGTTAAATTTGATTTTAAGAATTCAGCTGGCGAAAACTTAGCAAACTTTGGTTTTGAAGATGGTACTTTTGATAATTGGACGGCTAACGAACCAGCTAATTTATGGCGATTAATGAAACGAGATGCCGGGTATATCCCCAAACAAGCAGTAAAAGCTGACGGAGAATTATTCGCAGACGGCGTGCCATCTATTCCAAACGCAAATTGGTTTGCCACAAGCAGATATGTTGTTTGTTTGTCAGAAAGTGTTATTTTAAAAGATTCAGGTCGAGACGACAGTTATTTTAATCATACAACATATCGTACAGGCGATTGTAGTTCAATGCGTGCAAGGTATGAAAAAACTAATAACCCCCGACTTATTCTTCGAGATACTGCAACCGATAAACAGGTTGAAGACTTAATCGCAGGAAAAACAAGCTCTGCTGCCCGAGAAGTATTTAGACACAATTTTCTAATTGATAAAGAAGAAGGATTAGGTGATTATGTTGTTTCTTCATATCACAACCACGTAACATATAGAAACGAACATTATTTTGGAGAAAGTGCTAATTGTCCCGGAACAGAACTTGATGACGATGGCAAAGTCGAATGCGGAAACGGTTTATGCGAGATTAATATACACGGACAACTCAACGCCCCCGTAATTGCAGGAAGACCATATCTGTTAAAATACAAAGCAAAGACCGATGCAGGAATATCAAGCTCACAAATAATTCTGAATTGCGATTACTCTGGCGAATCATTCAGCCATAATGGTAGCGTAATGATTGATGGAAAACCAATAAAATATAGTATCGAAGCAGAATCACGCGGAAAAATCTATACAGGTAGTCGCTGTCAAGTTGATGCAGGAGAATGGCAAGAATGTGTAGCAGTAATCGTGCCACCAAAAGGCACAAGCATATGCTATGATTTTAGAGTAGCAACAGGAAAATTACCAAATGGTGGAAACAAATTATGGTTAGATGATTTTACATTTAGTCCACTTTACCCGGGTTTAAAATATTATATAAAAGTGGTTGATGATGACGGAGAATACTCAAATGTCTTTGAAGACATTGAAAAGAATTGGGGAAACACCAATGGAAATTTAGAATTTAGTGCTCGCAGAAAATCAGTTGTATTTTCAAAAGAAGCGAATTGGGACAACTATGTTATGGAGGCACGAGTTAAACAAGCAGAAGCTCTTGGTTACCAAGGTTACCCTTGGTCACAAATTAATTTCCATTTACGCGCACAAGGACTCGATAACGATATACGTGTTAAATTTAATATCCCACACGATCTTATAGAAATAGGAAAAACTATTAACCGACGCGGAGATAGTTACCCACTCGAAAACCCACTTAGCGTAAGAAACGGAAAGACTCCTTCACCAGGAGTAAGAGATTACAGACCATTCTTAGACGATAGAACTGGACGAACAACCTTTGAAGTTGGAACATGGTATAATATCAAAGCAGAAATCAATGAAAATAAACTAACTGTCTGGTATAAGACCGATGGTGGGGCATATATCAAAGCAATCGAAGAAACACTTACCGGCACAATCCCTGCGTCTGGCGGAATCGCTTTATCGGGTTACGAAGGACGAATGCTAATTGATAATTTGAAGGTTACAAGTTTGAGTGGACAAACATTATTTGAAGAAAACTTTGATACATTAAATGATTGGAAAATAATTGCTACACATCCAAATGCAACACAATTTATCGCAGTTGGTAACAAAAAAGACTGGCAAAAAGTATTAACAAATGCAAAGCCTGCAGATCTTTCAAGAACCGACCAAAACTTTTCTTTTGCCCCAACCACTGCCCGATATGTCGCAATAACAATTAATGATTCACACGGAAGATGCAGAATACGTAACGATGCAGATTCTACACTCAATTATGAAGTTAATTTTAAACCAAAACTATTCGATGTATCTGGAAACGATGTTCTTGCAAATGCAAAAATGGTTGCAATGAATACTGATCCAAGCACACCAAACGTATGGAATACTAACAAATACGTTCGATTCAGCTGGAGAGTAAAAGAAATGACCATGTACGAACCACTTGGAAGAGTCGTGCTTGATCTTGGAGAAAACAAAACCATAAATAAATTCGGAATGTATACTTATGTAAATGGTTATCGAACAAACAACGAAAAATGTTTGGCCTCAACTACTAATTTACCTAGCGACTTTGACCTTGAACTAATTTCGGAAGAAGACTATTGATTTGAAGCGAACTCAAAACCACTCCAAGTTAAGTTTATATATAATAAATGAATTCTTATTTAGTTTATAGGTGTCTAAAGATTTAATAAAAGGTAGATGCGTATAATCTATAGTTGATAAGTGAATTGTATGGGTGTTGGTGACTCGGTGAAAGACTTTTATTTTGCCATGGAAGACAAATGGTATTCTCTTGTTGACCGCGTCTCAGACAAAATTTCTTTTGTTGGTAAAGCCGTTGATGGTTTAGAAGACAAAGGCATACCTACTTTTCCTCTAGCAATAATTGTTCTTATTTTAATTATCTTACTAGTAGCATTTTTAGTTTTTAACAATGGTTCAAATATGACAATCAATGTCATGGATGTTTCTAGCGACGGAATTAGCGGAGCAACAGTAACTGTGTTAAGTGGAAACGAAATTGTTGCGGTACGAAATACAGATGCACAAGGACAAATTATTTTCTATTTACCTAACGGTACATATGACGTCAAAGTAGAAA
>JABIDZ010000091.1 GCA_018651445.1 Candidatus Iainarchaeum sp.
GTTCTTGCAAATTTTTGTGATAAGACTCGACGTCCTTGTAGAATTGAGTGCTTAATACATTAAAATTACCTGAACCCATTATCGAATTGAACGCATAAATATGTGGGTCACTTCTAACTGCTTCTAGGTATTTTTCTACAGCAACGGTTTTTGAAAAATCTATTTGTAATAATTCAATTGCTTCTAATTTATACCCGAGTTTCCAAAAAGCTATTTTTGGTCCAAATCCTTTTAACACGCCTTCTTTTTGAAGGAAATCAATAGAGCTTTTCACTGTTGCTAAATGGTATTTTGTCTTACTTTTGATTCTTCTAAGGTTTGGTTGTGTACTTCCCTTCTCTTGCAATGCTTTTATAATGTTTAATCGTATTTCGTCGCCAATCTTCATTTTCTGTGCCATAAAACCAATCTCCTTGAAAAAAACCTTCCAATATGACATAAACATACATCTGTTCGTTTTTAAATGTATCTTTTGTTACATTTGTGGACCATCAATACTTATTAAGCGCAATATCATATTACTATTATAATTTTGTGGAGGCGGTAGTTAAGAGAGTTGAAATAAAAATTTGAGGATAGGGATTGTGGATAGGCTCACCAGGCTAATCTGATTCTTTACAGGATTCACAATCCCTAGAAAAAACTATTTAAAACAAGCTATTTTTGGCAAGATTACTTCTTTTTTGCTTTCCACGCGTCTTTGGTTTTGCAATTCATATCAAGACACATTTTGAATTCGGCCTTTTTACTCTTAACCTTTATTATTGCCGATTTGCATGAAGCACATTCATCTTCTGTTGGAGTTAGAACACCTTTTTGCGGTAAAGGATACGAATTATTACATCTAGGATAACTACTACAACCCACAAAACGCTTACCTGATTTTCCTTTTCTAATAATTAAGTCTCCGGTCCCGCATTTTTTGCATTGCGCTAAAACATTGTTTGAATGAATTGATTTTCTTATTTCTAATCTAATCGCGTCTTTTTCCTTTTGTAGTATTTTTAAAACGTCGTTTAATGTATTTGACGAATCTACAACAACCTCTTTTTTCTTTTTCTTTCCCGCCGCAACTTCATCCATTTCTTTTTCTAGTTGCGCAGTCATTTCTGGTTTTGTAACTATGCTACATGTATTTTCTAAAGAATTTATTACTGCAAAAGCCATTTCGCTAGCTTCAATACTTTTGTTTCCTGAAATATATTTTCTAAAATATAGTTTTTGAATAATGTTTGGACGAGTTGACTTTGTTCCAAGATTGTGTTTCTCCATTAATTTGATTAATGAACCTTGGCTATAATGACTAGGCGGTTGCGTTTCTTTTTCATTTAAACTAATCTTTAATACGCGTACTTTATCACCTTTTTCAAGCTTTGGTAAAATGACTTCACTTAATTTACTATACTTGTAAATGCTTTTCCAACCCGGTTCAAGTATTACTTGTCCTCTTGCAATAAACTCCTCTTTTTTTCCTTCCATTAAAACAGAAACATTCTCTGTTTTCGCGTCAATATAAAGTGTAGCTAAAAATCTTCTACAAATTAATTCATATACTTTCCATTCATCAACACTTAACCTTGACTTTGGCACGGCTGCAACCGGATAAATCGGAGGATGGTCTTTTGTTTCTTTTCCTTTGCTTGGAACAATTTTGTCTTGTGACAAAACTTTTTTTACGTCATCAACTAATTCGCTAACACCTGCTAGTTTTTTTACAATTGGTAAAAGCTCTAAATTTTTTGGATACGCTTTGTTATCCGTTCGCGGGTACGAAGTAAAACCTTTTTGGTAAAGTGATTCTGCTAGAGACATCGCTTTTCCTGCAGAAATATTAATGCTTGTTGCCGCACCTAGAAACTCGGTCGTGTTAAACGGAACCGGTTTTTTCAAAACCTTTTGTTTTTTATCAACTTTTTGTACAATTAATTCAGAAATCTTTTTTTCGATTATCGCGAGTGCTTTGTCTTTTTCCCAAAACTTGTCTTCTTTATGCGATGCCATAAACTTTTTGTCTTTTTCACATTCAGCAGTAATTTCCCAATACTTTTTTTTCAAAAATGCATTTCTCTCTTTTTCTCTATTCACAATTAATGCAAGTGTTGGTGTTTGTACTCGCCCAACACTCAAAAAGCTTTTTCCTAGTTGTCCAGAGGTAAGCGAAATGAATCGTGTTAGCACGGCACCCCAAATAAGATCTATTTCGCGTCTTGTGTCAGCTGAATCCGCGAAATTATAATCGAACTTTTCAAGTTCATCAAAAGCTTTTGTAATATCTTCTTTGATAATTGCAGAAAAATACGCTCTTTTGACATCTATTTTTGGGTTACCTTGTTTTACATAGTTTAATGCTTCAAGACCAATAGATTCTCCTTCTCGATCAGCATCTGTTGCAATAATTATTTTATCTGCTTCAGTTGCAGACGTTTTTAAGCAATCAATTATCCTAAACTCTTTTTTATTGTAAATGATTGGTGCATTAGCAACTTTTTCAAGTGGAACTTGCGACCAATTAGCATATTCTTTTGGAAATTCAACATCACTTATGTGTCCTCTTAGAGGAATTACTCGAACCTCTTCTCCTTTCCAATTAAATTCGAATACTCTTGCGCCCGCAATAGACTTTTGTTGTACTTTATCATCTGCTAAAAGAGACGCTATTCTTTCTCCTGCAATGGCTTTCTCCGAAATAATTAGTTGCATGAAAAAATGGAACAGAAAAATCATTATAAATACGGGTGAAAAATACGACAAATTAATAAGCTTCGAAGAAGAAGTTATTTCATGCCCGCAGTAAAACATTTTAATGGACCTAGAGTTCCAAAAGAAGAACGAGTAAAGCGAGTTCGCGGAAGCACTAGTTTTAAACGCGAAGGCAAAACCATTCTAGAAATAACACACAACGGAAAAAAAGTTCCGCTACATGTATTTTCCAAGGGGAGTCCTGGCGGAACCTTTCTACGCATTGTAATGCATGCGAACAAGAAACGCAGTGCAGTAACGTTTACAGCAAATAATTATAATCCCGATAGCTGGTGGAACATATCACACAGATATGTAACCCCGGATTTCCGCGGGCATTATCTGGGTCGAACAGGAATTCGTTTGATGGAACAATTAGTTCGAAAAGAAGGAGGAAAAGTAATTGGTTCTTCAAGTCACCAAATCAACTTTTTGAGAACTTGTTTATCCATGGGGTATTCGGTTCAACCCGGGAGTTATCGGCAATTAAAACGTGCACTTAAACTCCCTCAAAATAGACCATTACCTTCAAATAAAAAACTTGTTCAATTACTTGACCAATTGAAACGAAAAAGCGGGTCTAATTATCTGACTGATGCAACACCAAAAAATTATGATTTTATTCAAATTGCAAAAGATCTGAGATAATACGACAAATTAATAAGCTTCGAAGAAGAAGTTATTTCATGTCTGCAAGAAAACACTTTATTGGACAAAGAGTTCCAATAACTGAACGCGTAAAACGCGCAAAAGGAAGTTCAAGTTTCAAACAAACAGGAACCACGGTTTGGGAAATAAAAACTGGCAAAAATAAAGGAAAACTAGATGTGTGCATAATTGATGCTAAAAATGAAGGATTTGATTTAGAAGTAAATCACAGAAAACAAGGATATGTTGGAGGGTTTAGCCTAATTCGTCTCACAAATAACACTTGGAAAATATTTGATCGTTTTGTTGTCGATGATTACCGCGGGTATGCAATAGGGCGAAATCTTTTCAGATTAGCAGAACAAGAAACAAAAAAACGACGCGGTAAAAGAATTGAAATAGACACTAACCAACCCGACGTCATACTAACCGCATTAAAACTAGGCTACAAACTTACACCATATGGCATAAATAAAATTCGACGCGCGTTAAGACTTCGCATTACAGATCCCTTTCCTAAAAAAGCAAAATTGCTTGATTTATTAACTACTCGCATGAAAGCAGGCCTCGGAGCAATATCCGAAGCAACAATACAAAAAGAATTAATCTAAATCTTGTTCTGCAAAGTTTTGCTTGGAAGAGTAGTATTTTGTTTTATTTCTGAGAGAACAACCATTGTTTTCAAATCAATTACTCCGTCAATTAAACCTAGTTGTGAAATAAATTTTTCTGCAGTTTCAAGGTTTGGAACAATTAGTTTTGCAATTAAATTGTATTCTCCAAGAACTTGGTATAAATCTAACACAAAGTCCATGCTCTGAAGCTTTTTGATTATATCTTTGTTTTTTGAAACCTCGCTTCTGATTTGAACAAAAATAGGATTTTCATAACCAAGTGCTTTGTAATTTAAATCAACAGAGATTCCAGAGATGACCCCGCGTCGTTTTAAGGATTCTACTCTCTTTTTTATTGCAACGTCAGTTAACTTTGTCTCTCTCGCAATCGCTGAAAAACTTGCTCTCCCGTCATGCATTAAAGCTTCTAAAATTATATGATCTATCTTGTCAAGTGTTACTGTCAAACCAAATCCCCCCTAAAAGTTCAAAAAACTAATCTCACCATTAACATAATAAACCAAACAAGTATTTATAATTTGTTTTCACAACCTCCTCCAACCTTATTTAACTATTTCCTATAGAAAAGTATCTCATGGAGCTAATTCAAGAGAAAATCCAAATTATCGCTAAAGAAATAGAAGAAGCAAACGCATCTACTTGGACAATAACAAAAATCATCAAAGAACTAACCGAAATGGAAACAAAAAAAGAAACAAAGCTTCGAAAACGCGCATTAGAATTACTTAAAAAACTGGATCCTAACGCTGGAAAAATTTACGAAACATTTAGCAAATTAAAAGTACATACTTCAAAAGAAACTCTTGAAAACTTTAATCGCGGACACATATTAACCTCTTTGTTAAAAGAAACAAATATTTCTAGAAGTGTCGCAGAAAAAATAACTCTAGAAGTAGAAAATGAAATCAAAGATTCTAAAATTGAATTTCTTACAACGGCATTAATCCGCGAAATGGTTAATACAAAACTAGTTACTTATGGGCTTGAAAAAATAAGAGAACATTATGCACGAATAGGGGAACCGATTTACGAAGTAAAGAAAAAGATTCTTTTAGAACCCTATGTGGGAACGCAAACAAAAGAATACAACTTATTGTTAAATATCCCTAGCAAACTACGCAAACTACATTTTAATGGAACGATTTTTATTGAAGACATAACTGGTTTTTCTCAACGACCTTTTGCACAAGCAATTATTGCAAAAAAAGAAAATTCGTTAGAACAAACAATTAGTCGCGCAATAAAAGAATTAACCCATAAACGAAAGTTTTCTTATCTCCCCCCTAGCAGTTACGGACTAACCTTTGCGTGTGCTAGTTTTTTGAAAAACAATTCACAAATAAAAAAAGCAGGCACCTTACTAAGTGAATTATTACAAATAAACGATACTACTCTGTCTATGGAACTATTCACTTCTTCTGTTTTAGAAGAATACTCCGAATACAAAGTCGCAGCCGCAAGTTTGTCAAATGAGTTACTCAAAACAACTCACGGCGTTTTGGGTGTTGATTCAAAATACTCTATGAAACTAGTTAATACTAAAGGAAAAAATTTTACGGTTTTGAATAATACTCACGAAGAATATTTTCCACTCGGCGAAAAGTTATTTTCACCATCACAAGGGATCGATTTATTTGTAAATCTTAACTTAGAAAAACTAAAAGGAGATAATGAAGACGATTTAACAAATGCGATAACCGAAATTGCAAAAGAAATCGAAAAACTCAAAACAACAAAAAAAGAGTTGCTTGCAGACAAAACGTATTTGGAAGAATTTAATGTGAGTGAATTCAAAACCGCAATCGGAATAACTAGTTTGTTTGAAATCAGCAAAGCCTTTGAAAATACTAAAACCATTGAGTGCGCCTCAAGAGTATTCAAACTATTATCAAAAACATTCAAAGACGATTTGTTATTTGGTTTATCCTCTCAAAATGCAAGACAAAGATTTTCTGAACAACTTGGACGCGAAGTTTATACCCAAGACACGCTTGATTTTGAAGAATGCCTCGCTGGAAAGAAATGTTGTTTTACTGGAAAAGTAAATACAATCAAAGAACTAACTGAATTACTTGATAAAAAAGTTAAACTAATAGAATTTGTTGGAAAAAACTAATTTGCTAGATCTTCCCTTTTTTTGATGCTTCGCGTAATCTAACCGCAGTAATCTTTACCGTTGGTTTTGGTTTCACTTGTGATTGGTGAACTTCTGGTTGTTTTATCAAGTCACATCTTAACACAAACGCATAAGACTTCATTTGTTCTATGAAAGGAACTAATACAATTAGAACTAATACTAAAGACACAATCATGCCTGGCAAACCTAGTAGTTCTAACAAGAATTCTATTGTAACTAAAAAGGTTAAAACAACAAAACCAATTATTATTATCGCAGCACTAACAACAAAGTTTTTGAAGAAAAAGCTAATGCTTTCATGTATCGCAAATTTTGTACTCGCTTCATCAAGAACTATGCTTTGCGGAACATACATTAGAATTGCAGCCAAAACAAAACAAATTATTGAAGTTATTATTTGTATGCCAAAAAATAATCCAATCCAAGATAAAACAAAGATTATTACTGAAAGAATCAAGTAAAATACAAAGATCTTCAAAGAAACTTTTTTCATTAAATTAGTCCAGTACTCATCAAAAGACATTGATTGCACATCTCTTCGCACAGAATAAATCGTAAGCGAAATAAAGAATGAAAAAAAGTATAGAAAAATTAATCCAACGAGTAAACCAACTACTGCCAAGATGGATTCATTGAAAAGAATAAACGCGGTTCCGGAAGAAACAACAAATTGTTCGAAAAAAACGAATAATACTAAAAAAACCAATAACACTCCAAAACTAAGCATTACTTTGATGTTATTCTTGTATTCTTCTACCGCTCGATTAAAAATAAATTTTAGCATACTAATTGTTTCCTAAAAAAAGTTTAAAAAAGCATTATTTCTTCGAAATTATTTTTCCTTTGAAAAAGTGGAAAAAAGCTTCTTTTACTTCAATTTCCACTATTTGGCCAAATCCTGATTCTACTACCACGGGGAGATAATTGTCTGTTCGAGCAACAAAACCATTTATTTGAGCTTTTTCAGATACCAACGCATTAAATCTTTGTCCAACGAACTGCTTGTTTCGTTTCAGAAACACACGCCTAGATAATACAAATAATTCTTTACTACGTGCTTTCTTGTCTTTTTCAGTTAATTGGCCAAGCATTTGTTCTGCAATCGTACCCTTCCTTTTACCAAATCTTGAAATATTTAGAATATTGGGTTTTATTTTTTTGACTAAACTTAATGATTGTTTAAAATCAGTTTCTGTTTCACCAGGAAAACCAACGATTATATCTGTTGAAATAGACATCTCAGGAATCTTTTTTCTAATATAATTAATGTTCTCTTCAAATTCATGCACAGTGTAAAAGCGATTCATTTTTTTTAATATTTTATCTGAACCAGATTGAATAGGCAAATGTAAAAATTTGTATAACCTATCATCGACAAATAATGGTAATAACTTTGATCTTATTTTTTTGAAATGATTAGGGTTCATCATTCCGAGCCGAATTCTATACTCGCCTTTGTTTGCAAGTAAGACTTTTAATAATTCGACAAGATTTGTTTTTATATCAAAACCATAACAACCAAGGTCTTGTGAAGTCAACCAAATTTCTTTTGATTGTTTTAACGCACGCTTAAACGACTCATTGATTTGTTTTATCGAATAAGACATTAGTTTTCCTCTCGCAAGTTTTGTTGCACAATAAGTGCAATTACCTAAACAACCAACACTTATTGGAATAATTGAAATCATTTTATGCGATTTTTCTTCAATTATCTTTGGAGAAAAACTATTCTTTTTTAGCCCCAAAGCCTTACACAAAGATTCTAGTTTTGTATCAAGAATAACTATACTAGGAAAAAGCCCCCGTAACTGCTTTTTGTTTGTTGCCGCCAAACAACCAACAACTAATACTTTTGCTTTTGGTTTCTTTTCTTCGGACAACTTTTTTATCCTAGAAATCATGCGTTGTTCTGTAACCATTTTTACGGAACACGTATTAATGATAATAAAATCTGCTTTTTCGACATGTGTTGTTTTTGAAAAGTTATTTCTTTTTAGAAACCCTGCGATTTGTTCGGTTTCACCAATGTTTAACGAACAACCATAGCCTTCTAAAAAAAACTTTTTCATTTAAATCACTAAAAAGTAAAAAAAAAGAATTAATCATTTTCTTCTCTTTTTTCAATTAAATTTTTTACAAACAAAGGAATCCATGCGGCTATCGCTCCAAAAATAAACGTGAGCAAAATACTTTCGCGTAGTTCCGGCCAAAAACGGACCGGCAACAATTGTTTCACGGTAGAAGAATTATTTCTAATTGCTTGTTGTTGCAATTCATTATTTAATTTACCAACAGTTGCGCTACAACTATCGTCATTATCAAAACAAAAATGTAATCCTACTTCAACCCCATTCCTTGAATTTAACGCAGCACCTTCACCATAATACCAAGAAAGATTAATGTAATAACCCGCAAATAACGCAACTAAAATTAATACTATGAAAAGAATTCCTGCAGCTTCTTTTGTCTCAAAGTACTTGTTATACCATTGTATTCCAAAGAAAGCAATAACAAAACCTGCGATTGGTGCAAACCAATACAAGAAAGAACCCCATGCATTATATGGAATTAACAAACCAATTAATGGAACATCTCGTAAGAACGCTATTCCGCCTGACGCCATACATGTTCCTCCAGAAAAGAGGTCAGTACACGCTCCGCCTAAAAACCACATTATTATATACGAAATAACAAACCAAGCCACGGTCAGCAACAAAAATTGTTTTTTATCTATCTTAACCATCTAAACACCAATGTTATTGAATAAAGGATAATAAGTTTTTAATAACTACCTAAAACCAATATATTATGACTGAAATCGAATTACCTTGGGTCGAGAAGTACCGTCCAAAGACACTAAAAGACGTTATGGGCCATAGCGAGATAACTAAACGATTACAAAGCTATGTTGATAAAAGAAATATCCCTAACTTGCTTTTCTCTGGCCCCGCAGGAACAGGAAAAACCTCTTCTTCGATTGCAATGGCAAAAGAATTATTTGGCGAGAACTTTGGACAAAACTTTTTAGAATTAAATGCTTCTGACGATAGAGGAATTGATGTTGTACGACACACAATAAAGTCTTTTGCAAGAACACTTGCATTTGATAGCGATTTTAAAATAATCTTTTTAGATGAATGTGATGCGTTAACTAATGATGCACAACAAGCTTTGCGAAGAACAATGGAAAAGTACACTAAAACGTGTAGATTTATTCTTTCTTGTAATTATTCTTCAAAGATAATTGAGCCATTACAAAGTAGATGTGTTATTTATCGTTTCAAACCATTAAACGGAGAAGACATTGAAAGTCATGTTGAAAATATTGCAAAAATCGAGAAACTAGAAATCGATGCAAAAGCAAAAACTGCAATTAACTATGTTTGTCAAGGAGACGCTCGAAAATCAATTAATATTTTACAAGCATGTGCAAGTTTAGAATCAAAAATTGATGAAGAATCTGTTTATAGTGTGTCGAGTCGTGCTCGACCAGAACAAGTACAAGAAATGATTTTACTTGCATTACAAGGAAACTTTTTAGAAGCAAGAAAAAAACTCGATGCATTAATGTACGAGTACGGGATGGCCGGAGAAGACATCATAAAACAATTGTATCGTGAAACAATGGCGCTTGAAGACAAAGATTTATCCGAAAAAGCAAAAATCGAATTAGTTGATACTATTGGAGAATATGATTTTAGACTTGTTGAAGGTGCAAACGAACGAATACAACTAGAAGCTTTGTTAGCACAATTTATGAAATATAAAAAATAGTTTTCAAAACCATTGACTTAATCTAGTTTGTGTTTTGAAATGTTTTATCAAACTAGACTTGTTTTTGTATTGTTTTATCGGAACAGTTAATTTCTTTGATAAAAATTCTAATGCTAAATCCATTGTTGTAAAAATTAATGGTTTTTCTTTTAATGCGTGGCGAACATTTTCTCTTATTTGCCAAGCTGAGTAAAAAGTAATATGCAGCTAGAACAGCGCAAATATTTTTGTACACATATATCTTTCATCACCATCAAGAACTATTATATAACAAATCTAGATTTTGTCACTTTTTTATTGCTGAAACTCAAATGTTTTGTAAACTTCCCACTTACCAAAATACTTTGTCCCACCAACATTCTTCATTATTGTAATATTATCAAACCAACAGTCAAATTGTTGCAATTCTTTTGATTGAATGAATTTCATTACAGCGCCATATTTTTCGTTGCATTCTTCTGCAATTGTAGAATGAAAATGAAGATTTTCCGCATCATATTTATCCCATGGCATCCAAGGTATTTTTCGCAATTCATTAATCAATTCAAAGAAAACCTTTTTCGCATCATCTGAAAGACGCACATCAATAAAAATTACTTTTGGAGGAAAAGAATTAACTCGCCCTACAGAAACAGGTGTTTTCTTATGTGTTCTCGCAAATTTCTCAAACACGCTTTCAATTTTTCGAATATTTTCAGTTTCAAACCAATATTTCAAAGTAAAATGTGCCGGCAATTTTTCTTCTTTCGTAATCTCAAGTCCGAATTTTTCATAAATTGCATTAACCAAAGCTTTTTGATATTCATCAAAACCCGTTCTTAATTTACAGTTTACAATATAAATCATTACAACCACTTTTTCCAAACTTATTCATTAAATATACTAATTGTAAAAACAAAATATTTATAGCCATTTGTCCACTTCCAACTAATTAATTTACTACATACTAATATTCGCCGCCTCCTTAATTTTTCCTTACGTCTTGGCGGCTTTCTCGACTTAAAACTTTCCCTTCTTGGTCGCTGGCGCTAAAGTATTTAATGCCTGCAAAGCCGTTCAAGAGCTTTAAGAAAAAATTTTTTAAGGAGGTGATATAAATGGTTTTTTCAATGAATACTTCTCCGCCAAGTTGGGAAGAAATTAAAGCTGTGTTAGACATGGCAAAAAATTATCCAGAACTGCTTGACGGCAGAGAAGCATGGATATATGAAAATTGTTGCAAAGGTGGTTTCGAATGAAACCATCTGGCAAAAGCAAAGCTTTTGCGGAACTAAGTCAAATGTTCAATTTAACATTGCCGGCACCAACCCCTCAAAGCAGTTATAAAGCTCCAATGAGCAATTCTACAATGATGCTTGACCTTTTCTTACTACATGACGATATACTTGATGACAACCCACGAAAATGCATTGTTGCTTCGGGCAAATTTCTTAAAGACGAAGTTAACAAACATATTGAGAACCTAATAACTAAAGGTTGGACACGACGAAAACTTACATTCTACTTTATGGAAAAACTTGGATTTAGTGAAAGTGTTTGCGATCCACTTGTATATTTAAGGAAAGAATTTTATCATTTGATTTTTTTGCGTGAATTACTGAAGTTGAATAACAAATATGAACAACGGTTTGAATTCCAATCTAAAATTGAAAAGTTAAAAGCTTGTCAACCGCCACTACGAATATATAACGCAATTACCGTGCTAACGCCTGAACTTTGTAAAATTGCTGGCGCACACGCCGCCGACGGAACAATTCACAAACACTATTTTTCTTTAAGCGAAGGCTATTTATCAAATATGAACGCACTAAAGATCTGGATAAATAATACTTTTGGAATGACCGCCCAAATCAAAACAGTTAGTCCGCGCGAATGGAAGATTACATTCTCATCAAAGGTTTTTACTCGATACTTTACAAAATTACTTGATTTTCCAGATGGGTACAAAACAGGAACAGTATGCATCCCAAAGAGAATAAAAAATTCAACAACAGGTTTACAAACGGCCTTTGCGAATGGGTTTATGACTTTTGAGTCCGGAGTTGGAATAAAAAACGAAGTTGAACTATGTGTTTTAAGCAAACTGATTATTGATGATCTAGCCACGGTTTTTAAACGAGCAAAAGTTAAATTTGTAAAGATGCAAACCCGAAGTGGAAGATACTGGCGAATTTGGAGCGGAAAAATTAATTCCGCAGAAACAAAAAGGTGGCTGACTTTTTTCGAAAAAGGCACCTATAAATACAATCGATTAAGAGATTATGCACAAGGTTACAAAAACAAGGCACAATCCTTTAATCATGCAATAAAAATCCTAAATTATGCTTTTCCAAAAAAACCTAACAACAAAACATCTCTAGAAGATTTAATTCTTGCAATAAAGAAAATCAAAACTGGAACTCGACACGATATTAAAACATCAGCGGGGCTTAAAGATTTTGGCGGCCCTTGGAATGGTTCTTTAAAACCATATATTTCAATTTTAGAACAAACCAAGATAATCACAACCGAGATAGGAAAAGCAAATGGAAAAAGTTGCCAGATATACACCTATAACCCAAAAATACAAACTTGGTTATTACCTTCAGCAGAAATCGAATAATCTTTTTTGAGTACCTAACTCAGTAAGCAACTTACTCTTTTTCTCGTATCGTTTAATGGGGATTGCAAGTTTCTTAGACAAAAAACTCAGTGCAAGTTCACGCGTAGAAAAATCAAACGATTTTTCTTTCAACGCATGTCTTACACTTTCTAAAATTAACCAGCTTCCCAAGGGTAGTTTATATCCATCCCCAATCTCTCGAAAAATAATTGCTGCTGCCTGTTTCTTTTCTTTTTCCAAATACTCCGTGACTGCAAGGCGAGAAGCAAAATATGCCCCTTCTGTTTCTGTTGGATACCCTTTAAGTCCTTTATTGTTTTCATAATCACCCATTATTTGAATTTTCTCCATTTGAGGTGTCCAAATCCCGCCTGGCGACCACGCTTCCAATTGTTCAAAACTCCAAGAATAAGGCAAAAGTAAAACCCAAAAATTATTATCTAAATAATCAGCATGAAAAAGCCTAAATGAATCAATGATAGAATAATACTTTATTTTATCCTTAATAAAATATTTCGAAATATTTGAATAACAAGCAACCAAGCTCCACCTAGTCGGAACTAGTTTTCTATTCTTTTTTACTCCTAGTGCTCCGCTTGAAAGAACTTTTGACAGAGTTGAAACTGCAAAACCACTTTCAAATAATTCTATTAAAGCGGTGTTTGATTTGGCATCGGTGTCAGAATAATAATAATCTAGTTTTTTTGGGATCCTAGAATTTTCAACTAGCGAAATTTTATCTAGTTCTGCACTCGGACCCATTGGCGCATTAAACGAATCGAATTTTGTTTCTGTTCTTGGCGCTTTGTTTAGTTTTACATCTACATCAAGTAACTTTTCACTCATTGCTAGTTCTTGAAAATCACATAACTCATAATTTGGATCAGACGCTTGTGCTACTGGCATTGTTTTGTAACTACGGAGCAATGATTCTCGAAAACCAATTATTTGTTCTTGTGGCAAACCATACCATTCTTCTGGAGAATCAGATAAAGGCGAAAGTTCTTCTGGTAACGCCGAGAGAGGTGCAACTGCAACCTTTGGATAGTTTTGCCAAGACACAAAAAAGCCTGGCGGGGTTGCTCCAGAGAATTCATTGTCCTTTATTTTTGAAACGATTTTTGTTTGCATCGAATTCTTTTCAAGGATTGGGCACTTTGTTAGACCACAAAGTAATTTTCCTTTACATTTAATACATAGTTCTGGTGAAATCATTTTTTCACCCCTAGTCGACTAACAAAATGGCATTTCCCACAGCGATACTCGCCCCCGATCAAAGCATACTTGCTACTACCACAAACAGGACACGATTTTCTCATATAAAAATAGGGTCCAGAAATTTAGTTAAAGAGATTCTTTTTTTGCAAACCTTTTTATTTGTTTTTTGTGTGAGATAGTTATGCCTCTAAAAGGATTCGTTGATGAAACTCGGAAAACTACTCGATTAATGGAGCAAGCAAGAGAACGACAAGCAAGTTCTGAGAACAATGTTATTGATGTTAGCCAAGGACAAGCAATTCCAAAAGAACAACTGGATTCTATTCAATCACAAAATGCTAGTAGTTTACCTTCAAGCGTAAAACAAAGAGCCGTTCCTTCGACAAACCCAAAAACTGATTTTGAAAAAGATTATTTGTCAAAACAAAGAGAAACAAGTACGCCGGGCGCACCAAATAATACTAAACAACAAATTGATGATCGTCACGGAAATGTTATTGCAAACGTAATCAAAGACACTGGAAAATATTTTGATCGAGATGCTACTTGGGAAGAATGCAAACACAAAAAAGACGCTGGTGGCAATACGTATTGCACGGAGTTCCACTCATTTTGTGCAAAAGACAAATGCAAACGAGCAACTAAATAGGTGTTTTAGTGGAAATTGTTCAAAGTAACAACACAGAGCTTAACGAAATTGTAAAAACTAATTACCCAATATTTAAAGACATCTGTGGAAAAGAACCTTACTCACTTAGTCAATACAATGCTCGAATAAAAGAAAAAAAACCCGTATTTTTTGTTGCCAAGGAAAACCATAAACTTATTGGCAACACTATTGCATTCGAAGACAACAATTCATTTTACATTTGGATTATTGGCGTATCAAAAAACAAACGAAATAAAGGCATTGGTAGCAAGTTATTAGAACTAAATGAAAACTACGCAAGAAAAAATGGTTTTGAATCCGTTACTACAAAAGTTTATAATTTTTCAACTGAGATGAAAAAACTACTCAAAAAACGAGGATATACAATTACTCGAATTGATAACGCACACAATGAATTATACTCTGCCAATCATTACTGCCTAATTTTCAAATAAGCCAACTATACTAATTATTACATCAAAAATGAACTAGTTTATAAATAATTATTCGTGTGAAATATATTATGGAAGTAGTAATCGACATATCAACCCTTACGAGTACGACTACGACCACAGCGTAAGCTCAATATCTATTTTAAAAAGGTTTTTGAGTTGATTTTTGTATATTGGAGGTTAAATTATGGATAAATCAAAGAAAAAGAATATGGAAGCATTTTGGCATAGTGCCGCACACGTATTTGCAGAAGCATTACAGGAGATTTATCCAACGGCAACGATCGCTATCGGACCGCCAATCGAACAAGGATTCCACTACGATTTTGAATTAGACAAGAGTTTGAAAGAAAATGATCTAAAACAAATAGAAAAAAAGATGAAAGAGATTACTAGAAGAAATGACAAACTAGAACAAAAAGATATTTCAATCAAAGAAGCAAAAGACTTGTTCAAAAAGAATCCATACAAAATCGAAATGATTGAAGATTTAGAAAACGCAGGTGAAAAAAAGATTAGTGTTTATACTAACGGTTCTTTTACAGACATGTGCAAGGGTCCCCACATCACAAACCTCGGAGACATTAAAGCAATTAAATTATTGAAAATTTCTTCTGCTTATTGGAAAGGAGACGAAAAGAACAAACAATTAACAAGAGTATACGGAATTGCGTTTCCTTCAAACGAAGAACTAAAAACTTGGAAAGAAAAGCGCGCGCAAGCAGAAGCTAATGATCATGTAAAACTTGGTCGCGAACTAAAATTATTTATGACTAGTGACTTGGTCGGGCAAGGTTTGCCATTGTTAATGCCAAGAGGAACAAAAATCTATCAACTTCTAACAAGGTGGATTGAAGACGAAGAAGAAAAGCGCGGATATGTTTACACAAAAACACCTATCATGGCAAAATCTGATTTGTACAAGGTTTCGGGACACTGGGATCATTATCACGACGGAATGTTTATTGTTGGCAACGAAGAAAAAGACGACACCGTAATGGCTTTACGACCAATGACTTGCCCATTCCAATTCCAAATCTATAACAATGGTTTGAAATCATATAGAGATCTACCAGTTAGATATGCTGAAACTTCTCCGTTGTTTAGAAAAGAATCTTCGGGAGAAATGCATGGTTTAACAAGAGTAAGTCAATTTACTCTTTCAGAAGGACACTTAATTGTAACTCCTGAGCAACTAGAACACGAGTTCAAAGAAGTTGTTAATTTGATTAACTATGTAATGGATACCCTAGGAATCAAAGAAGATATTACGTATAGATTTTCTAAATGGGATCCTGAAAACAAAAAAGGAAAGTATATTGACAACCCGGGAGCATGGAAACATTCTGAAGCAAAAATGAAAGAGATTCTTGATGATCTTGGACTAGATTACGAAGAAGTAGAAGGCGATGCCGCATTCTATGGACCAAAACTTGATCTACAAACAATTAATGTTTATGGAAAAGAAGATACTTTGATTACTGTTCAAATTGACTTTGCTTTACCTGAACGGTTTAACATGAATTATATTGATAAAAACGGGAAAAAACAAAGACCATATATAATTCATAGAAGTTCAATTGGTTGTTATGAACGAACAATGGCCATGTTAATAGAAAAATTTGGCGGAGCATTCCCTCTGTGGCTAAGCCCAGAACAAGCAATCATCATACCGGTTTCAGAAAGCTTTGCAAAATATGCTGGCGAAGTTCATTCAACTTTAATTGAAGAAGGAATTCGAAGTAAACTTGATGATCGAAACGAAACGCTTGGTTATCGAATCAGAGAAGCACAAAAAATGAAAGTTCCCTACATTGTTGTTGTTGGAGAAAAAGAAGTTGCTGACAAGAGCGTTGCTGTTCGAAACAGAAAAGGAAAACAAGAAGTTTTGAAAACAAAGAAGTTCCTTGAAAAACTTCAAAAAGAAATCAAAGAAAAGAAATGATTGCTTTCTTGGTGTTGCAACAGCAATACCAAAATTCTTCGCTCCCGGTTGGCGAAAGAACCGCTAGGGAAAATTCAAAAAGAAATTAAGTAAAAAAAGTAAAATTAAATTAATTGGCAGTAATTTTACTGCTAATTTCTTCTTTTTTTAGCAAACTATAAAAAACCTGCAAGAACAATAATATTACATGAGTAAATGGCGAAGCTGGCTTAAACGCAAGACTGTCGGCGATATGCGTGCACGAACCGGTTCGGGATTATGGCACCACCGTAGACAATTTTTTGACATTGAATCATACACACAGAACCGTAATTTTGCAAAAGTAAAACTTGCTTTCGATTTTGACACTGCACAATTCATAAAAAATATGTTACAAGGAAGACAAAAACTTAATGTCATGGATGCGGGTCCCGGACATTTTAATTTTTCTGCAGATATTAAAAGAGCTTTTGGTAAAAGAATTTTTTTGACCGCGGTCAGCATTATAAAACCAAGAACACCGACAACAAAAGAATATAAAATATTTAATATTTCAGAAAGCTATCGTGAAACAAAGGAAAGCATTGAAAAGTCAGTTGAAAATGCTGCACTAGTAGATGATCTACATATAAGTGCTATGGAAAATTTTAGAACCAACAAAAAATATGACTTAATCTTTGATATTTGTGGTCCACTATGTTATTCACGTTTTAAAAGCAGAATTTTTGAACAATACTTGCGATTTTTACGCCCAGGCGGCAAAGTAGTTTGTGAAATGCACTTAACTACGTTTAATCGATTACCCTTTTCGCTTGGCCATGCACAAACAAGTAATCGCCCACACTATTTTGAAACAAAAACCGAAGGAAGACTACTTGTATTAACAAAGAAAAGAAATCCACATTATAAAAGAAAAACTAGAAAAAAAAGTGCGATAGCAATAATTAAATAAAGAAAACTACTATTTGTAGCATGGCAACCGACTACTTAGACGAGATGATGCAAAAAGCTAAGGAAACAAAAAAGACTACTTATGCTCAAGGTATGAGCGAAGGTGTAAAACAAGCAAGTACTCCTGTTCAAGAACCACCAAAACAACAAACCTCGCAACCACAAACACCACAACCCGAGTTACAACAACCAGAAACACAACAAGAAATACATTTATCAGAAACTATTAACGAAACTCCGAAACCTATGCCAATAGCTACGCAGGTTAAAACAAATCCGATCGATGCAAGCGAATTAAAAGTAAAGGGGTATCAACCAAAACCAGTTGAAATGAAGAGCACGCTAAAAGACGAGATTCTTGGAAACAAACCCGAGGACAAAGAAGAAGAATTAGCACAGACCATAAAAAAAGACGATTTAAAAGATTTTAATGCGAATATAGTTGACAAAAACTTGAAAATGGAAATTGAACCAACAAAAGAAAAAACACAAGTAGAAAAAGAATTGGATACGCAAAGAAAAGTTGAGTTAAAAAAATATGGTAAAACAACTATCTACGAAATTCCTGGCAAACCAATGAAATATTATTTTGTTCCAACAACTAGACCAACGGCTGCAGAAAGAAGAATAATAAATACATTAAAAGAAGCGACTACTCGACTTGTAAGTATTACTTCGTTTAAAATAAAAAATGCTGAAGAAAAAAGAATTATTTACAAACAAAAAATTCTAGACATTATCAAAAATAATCCTTCTTTAAAAATCCCTAATTCACGATTTTCTTTTTATGCAGACGCAGTTGTGCGCGAAATGGTTGGCTATGGTTTGATCGATGAGTTAATCAAAGATGATTTACTCGAAGAAATAATGGTTGTCGGCCCTAAACACCCAGTTTATGTTTTTCATCGAGAATACGAAATGATGCAAACAAACATAGAATTTTTTTCAGAACAAGAAATAGAAGATCTAATAAACAAAATTGCAAGAGAAGTCGGGCGACGAGTAGATGTTTCTGCACCATTACTTGATGCAAGACTTGATGATGGAAGCAGAGTAAATGCAACGATTCCCCCCGCAAGTATTAGTGGAGGAACATTAACTATTCGAAAATTTCGAGAAGATCCTTATTCAATGATTGACTTAATTAGAATGAACACATTATCAAGCGAAGCTGCAGCCTTTTTGTGGTTGTGTGTTGACGGCGCAGGAGCAAAACCCGCTAATATGTTAATTTCGGGCGGAACAGGTTCGGGAAAAACTACTTTGTTAAATGTACTAGCAGCATTTATTCCTGAACGAGAAAGAATAGTTACTATTGAAGACACTGCCGAACTAAATTTACCACTTAAACACTGGATTAGACTTGAAGCAAAACCTCCAGGCCTTGAAGGAACAGGAGAACTAAGAATGGATATTCTTACAAAGAACTCTCTGAGAATGCGTCCAGATAGAATAATTGTTGGAGAAGTAAGACACGAAGAAGCATTTACTTTATTTACTGCGATTAATACTGGGCATGATGGTTGTGTAGGAACTGTGCACGCAAATTCGCCACAAGAAACTATTATTCGCGTAACAAACCCCCCCATGAATGTTCCATTGATAATGCTAGCGGGACTTGACTTTATTATCGTAGAACATAGATACCATGACCGAAAAAAAGGAACTATTAGACGCGTAAGTGAGATCGCTGAAGTATATGGTGCACTAGAAGGAAAACCAAAAACACAAACGGTTTTCCAAAGAGACCCTGCTAACGACACTCTAGAAAGAACGTTAATGGGAAGTGGATTCTTAAAAGAATTAGAAAAATATGCTGGAGTTGGACGCGAACAATTAGAAGCAGAACTCACACTTAGAAAAAACTTTTTGGATAACTTAGTTTCAGAAAATATTCGCGATTTAAAAACGGTGAGTGCTCGCGCAAAACAATTTTTAGATGCAAAAGAACGAATTGGTGGATAAAAATGGAAAAATTCGAGATCGATGAAAAAGAAGTTACACAAATTGTAGAAACGATGAAAAACAAGTATCGTGAACAAGGAATTAACTTTGAAGAAGTGGATACAAATCTAAAAGAATTGCGTGGATTAATTTCTAATGACGCATACACAAAAATTGATTTAGAAACAGAAGAAGACTTAGATAATTTTAGTTCAGATTTTGCAAGAAAAATTGGTGCATTTTATTTAAAACTAAGAAAAATATTAAAACCCATACAAAAGTTTTTGAAAAACTTGCCTATTGGAAGCGAAATCGGTTTTTACTTGTATTCTGCAAATATGCAATACTCGACTAGCCAATACTTGGCTTTGGCATCTGCAGGAGGTTTTATAGCAGCATTAATCGCACTTATCGTAACCGCTATAATCGGATTAACAATGCCAAACTTATTACTCAAAATTGTGCTACCTATACTATTCGCATTTATTGCATGGATAGTAGCTACATTATTGATTTTGTTTATTCCGAAACAAAAAGCGGTTTCCCGGGGAAATGGTTGTTCTGTCGAACTACCGTTTGCACTAAGACACATGGCTACTGAATTAAAAGCAGGGATTGGATTATACAAAACAATTCAAACGATCGCAGTAAACGATTATGGAATGTTAAGCGAAGAATTTGCAAGAACGATTAACGAAATAGAAGAAGGCGCAGATACACGAATTGCTTTGAAACACTTAGCATTACGAACACAAAGCAGACCATTAAAGAAAACGGTTAATCATTTGTTACGTGCAATGAGAATAGGCGGAAATTTGTCTAACACATTAAATGATATTGCAGAAGATGTTAGTGAAGACATTAAAAATAATATAACAATCTTTTCACAAAACATGAATTTCTTTGCAGTAATCTTTATTTTTGCAGGAATTGTTTTACCCGTAGCAATAATGATCTTAGGTGCAATACGAAA
>JABIDZ010000062.1 GCA_018651445.1 Candidatus Iainarchaeum sp.
ATCTTGTTTTTGTCTTGCTAGTTCATAGTTCAAAGCTTTTTCTGCTGCAGCAAAACCGCTAACGTTTTTTATTTCAACTCTATTTCCACCATTAATCGAAATATTACAATCTACTTTCATTGTTGTGTTTGGTTTTAACACGTTAAGATAAGATAAAATATTTTCTAGCGTGTTTAGAAATTCGCGAGCTTCTTTTGCACTAGTTAAATCCGGATCAGTAACCATTTCTATTAGAGGCATTCCACTTCGATTATAATCAATTAAAGTGTGAGAACTCTTTCCGATTCCGTCTGGATGAGTTAGCGCAGCAGGGTCTGATTCTAAGTGTGCCCTTGTAATCCCAATTGTTTTCCCATCATTTAATTTTAATGATCCTTTTCCACAAACAGGAACTTCGTATTGAGTTATCTGATAATTCGCACTCATATCTGGATAGAAATATGTTTTTCTTGAAAAGAAAAAGTCTTTGTTGATTTCACAGTTTAACGCGTAACCAATTTTTATTGCTAGTTCAACTGCACGCTCATTTAGAACTGGTTTGCTTCCGGGCATTCCAAGGCAAAGAGGACAACAAAGTGAGTTTGGTTCTGCTTCTTCTACTTTTGTTCCACAAGAACAAAACAATTTGCTCTTAGTGTTTAAGTAAGCGTGTATCTCAAGACCAATCATTACTTCTTCAGTCATAATTTCATCACTGCATTTGTTTCAACATTTTTAAATCCTATTTTTTTATAAAAATCAATTGCTTTTGGTTCTTGCACATCAATTAATACGTTAATCCATTCGGCACCATGTGCTTTAGAATATTCTTTCGCTTTTTCAACAAGAACCTTTCCGATTCCTAAACTTCGTACATCTTCGCTTACAAATAATTCTCGCAAATACGCTTCTTTTTTCCAAACCAAAAGCGGATTTTCCGGAGCTTGAATATTCAAATTAATATATGCAACAATATGAGACTCTTTTTCAGCAACAAAAACAAATCCATCTTCTGATTCGATATTCATCTTAAAATATTTAGCCATTACCTCAGGCGAATCTTCTTTAAATATATAATGCGGCCTATTTTCAGTAGAGTACAAATCAAGCAACCCTTTACCAAGCACCTTTAGTTGATCTAAGTCTGCAACAGTAGCTTCTCGATAAATTATTTCTTCCATCATTTCATCTCCATGATTCTTCCAAAAGAATATAGTCTTGTTTCAGCGAGATGTGGAGCGATTGCCATTAAACCTACTGGCATTCCATTGCTCATTCCTGCGTTACAAGACGCGTGTGGCAAACCTGCTAGGTTTGCTGGAACAGTACAAAGATCCATTGCGTAGTTTTGTAATGGAGTTAATTGTTCTATTGCATCAAACTTTGGTGCAACGATTGGCATAGTTGGAGTTAATAATAAATCATATTTGCTAAACGCTGATTTGAATTCATTGATTAGTTTTGTTCTAACTTTCATTGCTTTTAGATAATACGCATCACGAAAACCACTCATTCGCGCAAACGTTCCAAGAATAATTCTTCTCTTTGCTTCTTCGGTGAAGTTCTCGCTTCTTATTTCTGAGAAATACTCGTCAAAATGTTTTCCCTCAGGATCTTTTTGTTTTCCGTAACGCAAACCAGATAGTTTTGCTAGGTTTGTACTCGCTTCACTTGTTGCAATAATGTAGTACGCTGCTAGCGAATATTTTATGTTCAAAGGTAATTCGATTTCGTCTACTTGAATGAACTCTTTCATTTTATCTATTTTGGCTTGAACAACTTTTTTTACGCTGTCATCACAATTATCAAAAAAATCTTTTATTATAGCAACTTTTTGTGTAGGCCCCTCATCCGCGATAAACTCTTCGCCCAAGTTAGTAGAATCTTTTTCATCTGCTCCAGAGATAATTTCAAGCAGTAATGATGCATCGTCAATGTTTCTTCCTACTGACCCCACTTTGTCCATTGAGTTTGCATAATCGATTAGACCATAACGAGAAACTAAACCATATGTTGGAGTCAAACTTGTTACACCACAAAAACTTGAAGGACATGCTATTGAGCCACCTGTACTTTCACCTAATGCGCCATGGTAACGAGAAGTGTATGCTGTGAAACCTGCTGGCCCACCACTTGAACCACCACAACTTCTTTCATTGTCAAAAGGATTTTTTGGAACTTTCTCTGTGTTAGTATTAAATGTTCCAAAACCAAATTCGTCTTGAGTTGTTTTTGCTAGAATGATTGCGCCTTCTTCTTTTAGCTTTGTAATTACTGTTGCATCAAAAGTTGGTTTGTAACCTGTTAGGATTTTTGAACCAGCTTTACTTTCAACACCTTTAACACAAATCGCGTCTTTAACTGTTATTGGAACTCCAAACAATCTTCCTTTTTTTTCACTAGATTTTAATTGTGTAAGTTGTGTTCGAACGTTTTCTTCGTCGTACGTTTCAATATAATTTAGTCCTTTGTTTTCACTAGCTTTTAATTCTAAAATAATTTTGTGTAAGTTTTCTTCTGCAGCAGAAAAATCGTTTCTTGCTTGTTCTGCAAAATATTTTAGAGTTTCTTTTAACACCATTTCATTCACCATTACAACGATTTTGGTCCTTTAATGTATCCACGATCCCGTAGCATCACATTAACATTTGCTAGTGCTTCGTCTTGCGAGAGAGACGGTTTTACTTCATCTTTTCTTAATTTGTTTTGTTGTTTTATTGGTTGAAACGATGGTTCTTCATCAGCATCAATTTCATCCAGTAAATTAAATGAATCAAGGATTACTTCTTTTAACTGTGGCGTAAACTTTGCAAGTTCCGCTTCGCTTAATTCTAGTCTTGCGTTCTGAGCTACTTTTTTCACTAGCGCTTTATCTACTTTTACTTCAACCATAAGAAAAATAGAGAAGAAATGCTTTTATTATTGCTTTTCTTCTTCAGGTAAATTAATCATTAATGCTAATTCGTCTAGTTGCTTTTGTGAAACATTTGCAGGCGAGTCTTCCATCGGAGATTCTGCTGCTTTGTTCTTTGGAAAAGCAAGAACATCACGAATATCATCTGTTCCGTTAAGAAGCATTAATAGTCTGTCAAGCCCTGGCGCTAAACCGCCGTGCGGAGGAGTACCATATTTGAATGCTTCAACAAAGAAACCAAATCTTTCTTTTGCTTCTTCATCTGAAATACCTAAAACTTTGAATATCTTTGCTTGTAAAACCGGATCATGTATTCTAATACTTCCACTCGTAATCTCATAACCGTTCAGCACAAGATCATAAGCATCACTATACATTTTCAATGGTTCAGTCTCAAGAAG
>JABIDZ010000108.1 GCA_018651445.1 Candidatus Iainarchaeum sp.
AGTTTGCTAAATACAAATAGTCTCCCGTTGTTTCAGCGCTTACTGTGCTAATAAAAAATAAACTTAGCACTAATAATACAAAAAAATATTTTTTCATTTTAATCTACCTCCTAGATTATTGTCAATTAAAACTTGTCTGAATTCTTCCGGAGAAGCATTCTCAGATAAGCCTAAAGCAATCTTAATTTCAGTAATACTTGCGTCTTCTTCTAAACTAAGAGACTCTTTTAGAACCAAGAAGTCTTTTCCTTCTTTGGCTTCACCCAAATCAGAAAACCTTTTTTGTCCTCTTTCGGGATTTAATACTACAAAAGTTGAAAATGCACTTACTGCAATTAGAACGATTAGTATTATCGTGATTATCTTCAAATTCATTTTTTGTCCTCTTTTACTTTTCCATCCATTAAAACGATTTGTCTATTAGCATAATTTGCGATATCTGCTTCGTGAGTAACAAGAATAATTGTTTTTCCTTGTTTGTGCAGATCAACAATGAGTTCCATTATAGCAAACCCTGTTTTTGAATCAAGGTTTCCAGTTGGTTCATCCGCTAAAAGAATTGCAGGCTCGGTTGAGAGTGCGCGGGCAATAGCAACTCTTTGTCTTTCTCCACCAGATAATTGTCTAGGTAAATGATCAATTCGATGATCTAGTTTAACTAGTTTGATTAAGTCGCCAACTTTTTTCTTTATTTCAATACGCGAGTACTCATGTATTTTCATTGGTAGCGCAATGTTTTCAAAAACAGTTAAATTAGGATTAAGATTAAATGTTTGAAAAATAAAACCAATTGTTTTTCCCCGAAGCCTAGCTAATTTTGAATCATCTAGCGGAGCAATATCTATTCCGTCTAAAAAAACTTTTCCTTTAGTTGGCTTATCAAGTGCGCCAATAATATTTAATGTAGTTGATTTGCCTGAACCGCTAGAACCAACAATCGAAACAAATTCGCCTTTGGCAATATCAAAGTTTATTCCTTGTACCGCATTGACCTTTGTTTCGCCTAAATCATATGTTTTCCAAACGTTTTCAAGTTTCAAAACACTAGTCATAATCACACCTTTTTAGGAGATGGGCCTAGTTAGGACCCATTCTACCTCTACGAAAACCTTTGTTTCGAAAAGATTTTTCTCCCATTTGTTCTCTCATTGCTTCTCGAACTTCTTCTTCTGTTGCGTTAGGCAAATCGAGTTTTTCTCGCATTTCGCTAAATCTTTTTTCGTGCATTGCGTCCCTGATTTCTTCGCGGGTTGCGTTCTCGCTTAAGCCAAGATCTTCTATCATTTGTTCATGGATTGCCTCTTTGTCCATGCCCGAAAATCTTTGCAATTTCATTTCGCGAAAGCCATCACAATTTTCTGGTCTTTGGAATTCTTGATTAGTTTCCTGTGGTATCGCGTAAACGAATACCGAACAGACTACTAATACTAGTACTCCGATTCCCAAAACTTTTTTCTTCATTTGATCACCTCGATCTGTGCAGTGTTTGCGATGTAACGATTAATAGAAACTTCTTGTAACCACTTGAAACGTTTTTAAACAGTTTATATACTAAATTGAAACAGAGTGAAACCTTATGGTAACAAACAAAGTAAAAGAGTTTTTTAAATCAGATAAAAAATATTTTTTACTCGCGTTAATATGCTTTCTTTATGCAGGATTTGCATTGATTTCTTTTACTTTTACGGTTTATGCTGGCACGACTATGTCTGTTGGACCTAATGATATGAATTTGATTCGCGATAACAACGATTTTAACTTTCCTTTGAACGGAAAAGGCATTGGTAAACGCGGAATAGATCCATTCAAAATAATGTTTGGAGCAACGGCGGTAAATTTCTTAGTTGGAGGCATAATTAGTTTGTTTTCTGGCGGAGCACTAGCGGCTTTGTTACTCAAAAAAGAGAAGAAACAAATCACTCACAAATTAACAAATGATTTATTATTACCAAACGAGAAAAAGATTTATACTCTACTAGCAAATGCGCCAAATGGTTTGACACAATCAAAATTAACTCTTGAAAGTGGTTTGAGCAAAGTGCAAGTGCATCGATTTATCAAAAAACTCGAAGACAAAGGTTTAATTGAAAAGCACAAATACGGTGCTACAAACAAATTGTTCTTAAAAGACAAGAATTAGTTAGAATTAAATACTTCTAAAGCAATATTTTTTTATGGGTTTGAATCATTGGGTATTGCGGCGTAAGGGACCGGCCAAGCCGAAAATGAAAAAAGCGGGTTATTTATGGTTGTTAGGACGTAAGCCACTTAAATTTACAAATAAAGAAAACGATCAAAGACTCCACGAATATCCTGAAAAATCGCGAGATTAATATTAAATACTTCTAGAGTGCTAATTCTATTATGCCTGCAAGAAGACCCGTTAATGTTGCTGAATTTTTGAAAAGACCACAACCTGCGCTTGATGCAATGCTTGCAAATGTTCGCAAAAAAAGAGCTACGGGTTTGGCGCCTGTAAAAG
>JABIDZ010000075.1 GCA_018651445.1 Candidatus Iainarchaeum sp.
AGAGTTGGTATTTGTGCATCTAAAAAGTCAGGGATGCTTGAAGCTGCAGAACCTCTAAATTTACGATTCAACAAAGCACCGTACCAATCTCCAAGGAAATCAGGAGAGTTAGCATTATGTCTTTTTTCTTTCAGATATGGATCTAATACTTGGAAATCTAATACTGTGCTTCGTGTGATATCTAATACTTTTATAGTTTTTTCCCAAAAGTTATTGTTTGGGCAATTCAAGATCTTCTGTTTCTCAAGGGTATTGCGTATATGTAATCCATCATGAATAGTTTCAACAGTTAAAACCTGGCCTGCATTTTGGGCCAGAATAGAAAATACTACCAATTCCATTGGGCCATCTAAAAATATTTGGCCATCTGCAATAATCCCGCTTCGTGCAAAAGTTCCTAAAAGTAAATGTGCAAAATCCGTTTGTTGATTATTAACCAATACTTGTTTATTGCTTGGAAGATATTTACTCACAACGATTCTTCGATAAATTTGATCGGATGGTTGAATAAAAGTATTTATCGCCGCGTTGTTATTGTATGGATCTACTTCATGCGGATAATAAGGTAGATTAAATGCCAATAATGTTGCAACGGGCGGGGTGGCAGTATAGAAGTTTGATTCATATGATCGCATCATTTCGGATACATTTTGTGATGAAATTTGTCCACTTGATTCTAATTGTATATGCATTAAAGGATATGTTGAAATTTCATCAGGATTGTTTGCATTTTGAAAGTTATACGGGGTTGGGTGTTCGCTTGTGAATTCTTCAAATCCTTCACATGAATTTTTTCCATCTATATTTATGTATACTTCTAGTTGTAAATTTCGTATTTTATGTTTTAGTTGATAGGGTCTAAAAGCAGGTACGCTAGAAAGGCGTCTTCTAACATCTTTGTCCCATGCAGGATCTTTTGCGCTATAGATTGTTAAATTGCATTCATAATATTCTGGATCGGTTTCTATACATCCAGTCACCGTTCCGGACTTTATGTATTTGTCGGTGTCATTGTTTCTTAGTTTATAGGTTATTGGAAATATATTGTATCCTGATGTGTATACATGTACTTTTGTTTTTAGTGCAGAGAATTCGCTCGAGATTGCACCACCTCTTTGTTTGTTGTATTCTTTGTTTCCTTTGTCGCTTAGTTCTGGGATCTCTCCGTATATTTCAAAGCCTATGTTTGGTTGGTCAGAGCCTATGCCGATTTGGTTTGATGTGTCGCATATAGGATCCTTTGTTATTTGTGTACATCCTGGAGCAGGGATTCCTGAGCCAATGCATGTTGTTGCGGTTGTTGTAATTGCTAATGCGAGCGTGTTTGTTTCTTTTTGTTCGTATTCTGTGTTTGTTATTGCGCCTTGATTATGCGAAGCAACCATTCCTGCTTCGTTAGAGTAGCTTTGTACTCTTGCGATTACTTGATTGTTTTTGATATGTCCGTGGTTGAATGTTGTTATTCCTCCTGCGTTTTTTCCTTTTATTGTTCCGGTTAGTTTTATGTTTTCTAATTTTCCCACTGATTCTACTGCTAGTCCGGCTGCGTCTTCTGCGGATGTTATTTCAATATCAGTTATTGTCAAGTTTTTGATTGTTGCTTTATATGAAATAAATTTGAATATTGCTGCTTCTTCATTACTGTTTATTTTTAAGTTAGTAATTTCCCAGTCGTCGCCGTCAAGTGTTCCGTTGAATTTTGTTATTGGTTCGAAAGCAAAATCAGTACAGTCAATATCAAAATCTAACAAATAATTTCCGTTTGGATTATTTCTAATGTCTTGTAGATCTTGGCATGTTCCAATTACAGTTACTCCGTCTGGTGGTTGTGGTGAGCTGGGAAATATTTCTGGAATATATGGTTCTTCTTCTTTTAGTAATTGTCTTTTTTGAGTTTCTCTTATACAAATAAATGGTTGGGTTTCATATGTTTTGTATCCAAGCCCACATCGTTGTGGTGCTCTGAGTGTACAAGTATCTTGTGTTGTGTTCATCCACACCTGTCCTCTGTCACCTATTATTGTGTATGCGTCTGCGATTTCTTCTTTTGTCGGTAGTCTCCAATCATCGTAGCCGTTGTCTAAAGTTTCACAAAAGTTTTGTGCGTCTGCCCAGTGGTCTTCTTTGTATAATGTAGTTGTTACTATGGTTTCAGAAGTTAATTTTCCCCCGCCACAGTTTGCTCCAATTGCGTTGTCTTCTAAGCATTCTAAAGAATTTATTATTGTGTTTTCTTTTTCTTCGAAACAATGTCCGTCGAAACATTCAAATCCGGTTCCACATTTTATTGTTGTGTTGCAGATTGGATAATCAAATTCTTCTAGACAAATTAATTCCTTGTTTGTTGTGTTTATTCGATTGTAGCATCTTTTTTGTATTGGTGCAAGTTCGAAATCAAAAATAGTTTCTGTTTCTTCTGGCGTGTTAGATGTGCTTTTTGATTGTCTTCTTTGAATTGTATTATCTTCGGTATTTGTTTGAGTGTCTATTTCATTGGTTCCCGTGTTAGTTTCATTTGTTGTTTCTATGCCTTCTGTTGTTTTGAGCGAATCACATTCTCCTGTGATGTTAATACTTCCGTCTGGACAAGTGTTATTTAAACCACTAGACGTACAACCAAAAAACAGGGCTATTGCGAAAATAAGTAGTATAGCAAAGATTACTTTTCTCATAAGACACTTAAGTACTCCGTTATTTTTAAATCTTGTTTTTTAGATTTCGATTATGATTTTTGAGTACTTTGGCGTAACAATAGTTTTTTGTTTGTCTTTTCTTGTTTCGATAAAACCGTTCTTTTTCAATTTCTTTATATCTCTACTAATTGCCTCTTGTTTTCGCTTACTTTTATCGGATAGTTCGCCCACACTATTGCCTTTGGGAAAACTAGCAATTATTTTTAATAATCCAATATTCTTTGGGGATAATAGGTCTGATAGCTCTTTGTAAGAATCTAAATAAAGCATATTCTTTGGGCGGTCTTTAGTTTTACCACTTAAAAAAGAATCCCAGTCTTTTTCCATGTCACGACCGACGACAATTGTTAACGGTTCAGTTTTATCCATAATAATCATTATATAACATATATGTTATATATCTTTTTAAATATTTCTCCTAAGATATAATTTCAAATTATTTTCCCAATTGCGTTTTATTAGTCGTTGTGCGTCCAAAAAACATTTTGAAGAAATTTCTGAATTAAAAGCCTCAGTCTTATTATTGTCTTTGTAATATTTGTGAGTATGTGGTTTGCCATGAGCAGTATCAATTTTTATGATAGGTACTTGTTTATTATTTTTAACATGAAATTGGATAACACAAAAATTGCAGATTGTTTTTGTGTCTTTATCAAAATCTGCTTCAGTGTAAATATAATTTTTTCCACTTGCTTCAAGATCTTTTGTGGAAGTAAATTTTTCAATGTTCATGAAAAGATTGACTAGATTTGATTTAAATTCTTTTCACAAGCTTGGTGCCGGCGGGTTATTTAAGCCTTTAGCTCAATCCGGCCACGCTTGTTTCGCCAAGCGAGAACGATTTACACTAATGTGCTTTCTTCAAAAGCACTGAAGTGGCTTTAAGCCTTTAGCTCAATTCCCATATGTACTTGTTCAGGGATTTCTACTCGCATTACTCGCTTCAAAGTTCTTTCATCGGCTTGTATGTCAATAAGTCTTTTGTGGATTCTCATTTGCCATCGTTCGTAGGTTTCAGTTCCACCACCACAAGGGCTTTTACGAGTTGGTACAACTAGTTTTTTTGTAGGTAAAGCGATTTTTCCTGAGTGCTTAGCACCAGTTCTTTGTGCAACTTCTAGTATTTTGTCTGCGATTTCTTCGAGCATTCGGTAATCCGTGCTTGTTAATGATATTCTTGCTGTTTGCATATTTTTCACCTACTTTTTTTAAATATAAAATGGATGAAGAAAAAATCTCCTCCACCCAATTAATTACAAGTTCAATTTAATTGAACTCTATTTTTTCTCTTCGATTTCAAGAATTACTCCTGCTGCTACAGTTTGTCCCATATCTCTAATTGCGAATCTACCCAATGCTGGGAAATCTGCGAATTTTTCTGCACAAACTGGTTTAGTTGGAGTGATTTTTACAATTGCTGCGTCCCCAGTTTTCAAAAACTTTGGATTTTCTTCTGCAACTGCTCCTGTTTTAGGATCCAATTTCTTTTGGATTTCAGTCAAAGTCATTGACAATTGAGCTGTGTGTAAGTGGAATACTGGAGTGTATCCTACTGGGATTGCTGTTGGATGGTTTAAAACAACAATTTGTGCTATGAATGATTTCACAACAGTTGGTTTGTCGTTAATTGGTCCAATAACATCTCCACGTCCAATGTCTCCTGATCCTACTCCTCGAATAGAGAAACCAATATTATTTCCAGGTCTTGCTTCTTGCAATTTTTCGTGGTGTTCTTCAATGTCTTTTACTTCTCCTTCTTTTCCAGAAGGCATTACCACTACTTTTGTTCCTGATTTTAATATTCCTGTTTCAACTCTTCCTACAGGGATAGCTCCAACACCTTTAATGTTGTAAACATCTTGAACCGGGATTCTTAATGCTTTATCAACTGGTGATGGTGGTGATGTTAAATCGTCTAAAGTGTCTATTAGACTTTTTCCGCTAAACCATTTTAGGTTATCGCTTGCTTTAACAACGTTATCTCCTTTCCAAGCTGAGATTGGTACTACTTTAACATTTTCTGCTTTGTAACCAATTCCTGTCAACATTTTAGTCATTTCGTCGCTAACTTCCTTGAATTTAGCTTCTTCATAATTTACTTCATCCATCTTGTTGATGGCAACAACAAGTTGTTTGATTCCCATTACTTGAGATAAAAAGGCGTGTTCTTTTGTTTGAGGTTGAGGACCGTCTTTTGCAGCTACAACTAATACAGCAGCGTCTGCTTGACTAGTTCCTGTAATCATATTTTTTACAAAGTCTCTGTGGCCAGGTGCATCAATAATAGTGAATTGGTGCTTTTTAGCATCGAATCTTTTGTAAGAAACGTCAATAGTTACTCCTCTTTCTCGTTCTTCTTTTAGGTTATCCATTGCATATGCGAACGCAAATGTTCCTTTTCCTTTTTCTTTTGCAATTTCTTCAAGTTTTCTGTATTCTTGTTCTGATAGAGCTCCTCCATCGTATAATAGTCTTCCTACTGTAGTAGATTTACCGTGGTCTACGTGACCAATGAAAACTACGTTGATTAAATCTTTTTCTGCCATTTTTCTACACCTCTAAAATTTCCTTTTTTTTACAAAACTAATTGTTAATTAATTAGCTCACCTTATGTTATTTTCGCGAAAAAAGCTTTTTAAAGGCATGCTTTGGATCATGCACTTCGATGCACACTAATGCACCACATAAGTGGTGTTGAAGTGGTATTAGGTTTTTTTAGGTATAACTTTCAAGTATCGGATTAGTTTTTCGAAGTATATCTGTTTGAAGACTCTTTTTTCCGAAGTAAACCGTTATTAAACCGTATAAAATTAATGCTAATCCTAATATGCCAAGGGTACTTCCCAAGCTAAAAGATTTAGGCATTATAGGTAAAGCAGATATTCCAAAGAACAAAGAAATGAATCCTGCGAACAACACGAAGTGACCTATTTTCATATCAGTTATAATGTTAAAACTAGTATTAATTACTTTTTATTGACAATTGTCGAATTTTTGAGAAGCTTTTTATTTGCATTTTTTGTGATTTTTGAATGGGTTTTGAAGTTTTTATCACTGAAACATTCAAAAAGAAAATTGCATTTCAAAACCGAAAATTCCATGCGTGGTTAGAAAAGGTGTTTGATCAACTCGTGTTAACTCCGTTTGTGGGAAAACCTTTGGGCGTTAAATGGTTTAGAGAGAAGAAATTTGAAAATTCTAGAATATACTATATTATTTTTGAGGATAAGAAAATAGTTTATATTGTAAATTTTAGTTTGAAGAAAGATCAACAAAGAGTAATTGATTCGACTCGATTGTTATTTGACAAATACAGAAAAGATATTGCTTTTTTATCTAAAAAATAGTCAGCGAACCTTTGTTACTTTCTCTGTTTTTATATCTTTAAGACTAGAAATAAAATCGTCTAATTCATCATTTGCTTCCGCTTTATTTTTTAATTTATTATATTCTTCTTTTGTGATAGTTATTGTATCTTGCATATTATCCTCTTAACTAAAGAAGTATAAAAAGATATTGTGTGCTTCGTCAATAGTGAAAAAAGAATTTAAGAATAGAACAATGGTTCTATTCGGAAAATTAATTCAATTATTCTAAAAAGAATTGCCATCCTTTAACGTCTTCAGGCATTCCTTTTCTTTTTCTAATTTCTTTTACTGTTGCGTCTTGTAGTTCAGTAGGTAGTTTATCATAACCATAGTACTCTGCAGTCCAAACAGCTCTTCCTTGTGTAGCTGAACGCATTGCGCTTGAAAATCCAATTAATTCTTTTACTGGTGCTTTTCCAATAATAATCGAAGAATCTCCTTCTTGTCTCATCTCAGTTATTTGTACACGTCTAGAACCAAGTTCTCTTGAAGCACTTCCCATTTGGTCTTC
>JABIDZ010000131.1 GCA_018651445.1 Candidatus Iainarchaeum sp.
AACAATTAGCGAAACACCAAATGGTCTTAGACCACCGTATTGAGTAAAAGCTTGTTTTGTTTCAGCAATTTCTTTTGCCATTACTTCTACTTGAATTGGTTCTGAAAAAATCATTTTATTGTCTTGTGCTTGTCTTCGTGCGATCCTAACTAATCTTCGTGCGTCTCCCACAAGTCCTGCTGAAACTGCTCCAATATTGTTATCTACTTTAAATATTTTTTCTATTGATTCTGGAAAAACTAATTTGCTTGGAATACTTTTATCCGCTGCTAGAACTACTCCGTCTTTGTAAATTATTCCTACTCCTGTAGTTCCTTGTTCAACAATTTTTGAAGCGTACTCTACTTGGTATAGTCTCCCGTCAGGAGAAAACATTGTTGGAACCTTGTCATATGCCGGTGTTTTTGATTGCATTGGATACATTTTTTCACCAAAAAAGATATTCTTCTCTTTCCTTCTCTTTTACGATATATTCTAGCAAAGAATCCTTTTTAAATGTTAGTAAAAGGCTTAAAAGGTGGATTAAATTCACTTAAAACCAGCTTTTTCTTTAACTGTTTTTATTGTTCCGCTAGTAATAACCGGGTTTAGAATAATCTTTTTGTTTCTAATTTTTTTTATAAATGCTAGTCCTGCAATCAAATCAATTTCCGCATCTTTTTTGCATTTCACAATCGCTTTATTGTCTTTGTATAGAACCAAACGAGGGTTTATTTCAGCTAGACCCTTTGAACCAAAGAACCCCAGTAACTCGATCCAAAAACCAAAGTAAAAGTCTTTTTCAGGAATTGTCGCATTAAGTATTTCTATTAAGATGTAACGCTTTTTTTCTCTTTGTGACAAAGGAATTGTTTTCTTTTTCTTTTTTTCTATTTTCATAATATCACTTCAATTCCTCTAACGCTTTTTTTGCTTCTTCATTAGTTAAGCCAAGAGTTTGTGCTATTGATTGTCTAACTTTACCTGGTTTTAGATTTAATGGTTCTTTGCAACCAGATGCTACAACGAATTTTGTCTTTTTCTTTTTACAATAACGTACGATTTCTAAGTAGTTCTTCCAATACAAATGTCTATCAAAAGAATTTTTTCCTAAAAGCTCTTCAAACATTAATACTACTATTGTTCCATTTTCTGAAAGCTTTTTTGCTAAACCTAAATCAAAGAATTGCTTTGTGTTTGAAGGTTGCAATAAAAAATCTGCTTTTATTTTGGTAGCGAACTCATTTGCTTTTACGCTTCCGCCCAGCACAGCTTTTCTTTTCTTTTTTAATTTGTTTAAATCAGTTTTTTCGTTTACAATAAAACAAGGAATTAATTCTCTTTTCTTAGCGATTTTTTCTCCAGCCTCATCTTTAACTAAAACAATTAGCTGCTCTTTAAAGTAAGAGCTTATTTGCAGCAACTCTTTGAGTGGCTGTGCATAGACTATATCCATAATTATAATTACTTGTTATGATTGTGTGTTTGCATTGCTTTTTTCTTTTTCTTTTTTGCATGTACTTTTTTATTCTCTGCTTTGTTCTTTCCGCCTGAAAAAGTTTTTCCGCGTTCGGCTCGACCTCTTTGTCCAACTGATAAAAATTTTAATTTCGCATCATTTTTGATTGTTGGAGTTTCTCGGTCTGCTAAAACAATTTCATAATAATGACTTTGACCATCTTCAGCTATTTTGTAGCTTCCAAGAACCTCTGCGTTCTCAAATTTCTTTGAAGCACGTTCTTCTGCAATTGAACGAATACTTTTTCTTCGAGTTAATTTGTCTTTTCCTTGTCTTTTTGGTCGTCTCTTGTTCTTTGGTCTTATATGCGTTCCAGATCCTTTTCTTACTCGCGCACGAACAACAAAAATACCTTCTTTTGCTTTGTAACCAACTTGTTTTGCTGATGGTAAATTAGTTGGTCTATCAAGTTTTACAACAGTTCTTCCTTCTTTTCTATAATCGATTGTTCTTTGTTGCATTAATGATTTATAATCGTGATCGCCGTCTTTAACACCTTTCCATTCTTTTTGGAATATTTTTGCAATATATTTTCCTGCGCTCATGTCTAACCACTTAAAATACTAATTTGATTTAATTCTCACCAAGTATAAAGAAATACCCTAAAAAAGCTTTTATAAAACTAACTATTATCTTGTTCTTGCTTGTTTTTTACGAGACGATCGCGACACAACCCCGTTCACAATTCGGCCACCTGCATGTTCATTTGCTTTTAAAAAAGCTTTTTTGGCATCAGGAGTCATTACGCGCTTAAACCTAGCTAACAATGTAGCTCGTTGTCTCGGATCGATTCGTGGCAACCCCGTTTTTGGGTGCCTTTGTCCTATTTCTATTTCTTTTGGTCTAGGCATTATATCACTATATACATTCTATTCTTTCACTATTTAAACTTAATTATATCCAAAAAAATAATGAAAACCCCTAAATGTGACAAATGTAGCAAGAAAGCAAGTATTACGCTCGAATATGGCCCACACCATTATTGTGAAGTGCATTTCACTAAATTCTTTGATAATCGCGTAAAAAAGACTATTCGCAAATACAATTTGTTTAAACCCGGTGAAAAATTATTGGTTGCGGTTTCGGGCGGAAAAGATTCTCTAGTAGTATTACATTTGATTCACAAATATTATTCACAGAGTAACGAGATTGAAGTTTTAATTATTGATGAAGGGGTAGCAGGTTATCGAAACAAAGCAATTAAGGTTGCAAAAGACAAATGCCTACAAAAAAAAATCAAATACAAAGTAATTTATTTTGAAAAAGAATTTGGAGTTACTAACGACGAAATTATGCCTTTATTAAAACAAAATCCTAAACTTGGCGGAACTTGTGCTTTTTGTGGGACAATGCGAAGAAACATCATGAACAAATATGCAAAAAAAGTCAAAGCAGATAAATTAATTACCGGGCATAATTTGGATGATGAAGTACAAAGCTTTGTAATGAATGTTTTCAACAACGATTTTTCGCGACTCATTCGAACAGGTGCTCGTGCAGGAATAATAGAACACACAGGATTTGTAAAAAGAATAAAACCCTTATATGAAACTCCTGAAAAAGAAATTATTGCTTATTGTGCGTTTAATGACATAGAACATTACTCACAAGAATGTTGTCCTTATAGCTGGAGTGCTAAACGAAACGAGTTTCGTGAAATGCTAAACAATTTTGAGAATCGATTTCCAGGGACATTATTTTCTGTATTGAGATTTAATGAAAAACTAAAAGACAATTTGAAAGTTTCAGCAAATCAGAAAAAAGAATTTAGCAAAAGATTAAAAGAATGCAGCAAATGTAGTGAACCAACCGAAAAAACGTTTTGTAATACGTGCGAACTAATAATAAAATTAAAAGATGAAAAGAAAAAAACTAAAAAAACAAAACCAAAGGTTGTAACTAAGAAGTACAATAAAAAATTAACTTGTGCAACAACAAAATATAACAAATAACAACACTAACTTTTCTTTTTAGTTTTGTCAACTACTTTTCCCATTGTTTCTATGAACTTCTTTTCGAATTTTGTTAACTCTTCCATCTTTGCATTTATTGTCAAGACTTTTTCATCCCATTCTTTTTGAACTAATTTGTTTTTACGATTTATTTCTTCTACTGCATGATTTATCTTTTCTAGATTAAATTCAATACTATCAACAAACTCTCGTTTGAATTCATCTAACATTTTAACTTTTTGTTCAATACCTTCTAGGTTAATATTTTTTTCAATTGTTTTCAATGTATTAACTTCGATTTGTAATTCTTCTATTAACTCGTCCGCTTTTGTTATAGTAAGCCGTTCTATTTTTTGTTCAGCTTCGTCTATCAAGCCTTCTGCAATATTTTTTTCAAGCGCAAGTGTTTTGTCTATTCGTGCATCCATAGATTTTAATTGCTCATCCGCTTTGTCAATAAACTCTTGTGCTTTTGATTGACTCTTAACTAGTTCTGAATTCATCTCAATGAGTAATTGTGATTTTGTTTTTTTTGCTTCGTCTAAAACTTGTTTTACTTCGTCAAGATTTTGTTGTTGCCCTTGTTTTGCAACCTTAATTGAGTCTATTTGTGCGGTTAGTCCTTTTGATTGTTCTTTTATCTCATTTATTTTACCATCAATAATAATCGAAATTTCTTTTTGTTTTTGTTCTAACGCTTCTTTGTTACTAGAAATAATCAAGTCTTTTTGTGATTCCATCAAAACTTTGAGTTGTCTTGTTTCTTTTCTCACGGCAGTATCAACATTTTGTGCTATTTTTAAATCGACTTCATCTTTGAGCCGTCTCATTTCATCAAGCTTTGTGTTTACAGCTACAACAATTCCTTTTTTCCATAACTCTTCAATGTTTTGTGTGCCGCTATTCGGTTTTGGCGCTACCTGTGGCACTGGTTTAGACATTAGTGCTTGCGAGTGTACCTGCGATGAAATTGGATTAGGTGACGGATGCAAGTTATCTTTATTTTCAACTCCGCGAATACTATTCTTAGCCTCATCAGCAAGTTTAAACAATTCATTATCCGAATATTTAGTTACAGGTTTTTCCTCAACTGGTTTTGGAACTGATTTTGGTGCAGGGATTGGATTTGGTTTTGGAATTGGTTTAGAAATCGGAACCGGTTTTGGAATTGGCGAAGAAACCTTTTTTTCAATTAAAGGTTTTTTATTATCCATTTGGTTATTTGATTTTATTTTCAACCCAAACTCTTCTTTTGCATTACTCGTGTTTTGTGAAACTGGTTTTGGAACTTCCACCTCAACCGGTTTTGTCCCAACTGGTTTAAGTACAGATTTTCCTAAATCTTTTTCAAGTCCTAATTGACCGGTTATTTGTTCTCCAAGACTTAGTTTACTAGTTGTTTCATCAAAAATTTCTTTTGAAGATTTTCCTTCAGTAGACCCACCCTTTGCTTCTTCAATTAGTTTTAACGCTTCTTCTTTACCAAGACCCACTTCTGAAAGGTTATTCACAATTTCTTCATTGCTTACGCCTAGTGAAACAAGCTTTTTTATTGAAATAACTACTTCTGTATGTTTATCAGTCATTTTTACCTGTATACAAATAGTATTTTCTTAATAAAAAGGTTTTTGCATTAAGGTGAAACTAAAATTACGCTGTCTCCGCGAACTAATAGTTTTCCGAAACTTTTTTTTA
>JABIDZ010000080.1 GCA_018651445.1 Candidatus Iainarchaeum sp.
CAAATGTAATTTTGGTGAATTTCTTTCTCGCCAATCGCTCATGTTCTCCGTTTTTGCAAAACCAAAATAAGTAATAAAAGTTATTGCTAGCATTGGCGCAATAAAAATTAACATATACAAAATCAAATATGGTAACGCTGCTAGTAAAGAAACTTGTGAAATGATTCCTGAAAAAACAAAGTAGGGTCCAGCGGTACAAGGTGTTAAGAAAAATGCTACAATTAAGCCAACAACAAAAGCTCCTTTTGGAGAAGTTGTTCCGTTAATCAATGCTTTCATTTTTGGTCGCCATTTTTGTGGGACTTCCATAGCAAATCCTCCTGCGCCCGGACTAATTGCGTCTTTTAGATTTAACACGGCAAGGATAATCGCTATGATTGCAAGTACTAAAAAGAATGCGGTTTGTGCAATTCCAAGTGTGCCTGTAAGTGCACTAAAAACTTCTCTTAAAAAGAGCCCAAAAATAAAGTACATTATAAAAATTGCAAATGAAAATAATAATCCTGCTTTCAAAGCCTTTGATTTTTTCTTTGGATAACGTGCAAGAATCGCAGTCATCAAAATAATTAATACTGCTAGTTCACAAGGATTAACTGCGTCAACTCCTGCCAAACCAATAACGTATAATAATGAGATTTCTTCGCTTTCGACTTTAGTATCAAGAATTTCTTCTTTTGTATTTAAAGAATTAATTTTATTTTCTAAGTTAGCAAGAATTTCTTCTTTTCCAAAAAAGTATTTATCTCCAATAAAAATAATTGGAACATAATTTCGTTGTTCGGTTAAAACAGAATAATTTTCGTATAACTGATTAATTAGTTGATCATTTCCTGTTGGGTAAATACGAAGCATAGTTACTTGCGAGTAATTGTCTTCGATGCTTTGCCACCATGCATCAACTACTGCACACTTTGGACAAGTATCTGTTTTGAAAAAAATGATTGGTGTTTTGTCTTCATCAAGTAAATTAATTTCTTCGATTGTGAGTGCACTAGCAAAGCTAGTAAATAACAGTAATGTTAAAAATACAAATAATATTTTTGTGTTCACTTTCTCACCAATAAAAAATAAGTTGAAACCATTAATAAGGTTTAGTGAAACCGTTATTTCTTGTAGTCTCCGCCCTTGATTTTGATTGCGTTTCCATTTACTAATGCTTCTGTAACTTTTTTTCTTGCTTCTTTTATTACGCGATTAAATGTTGGTTGGCTCACAGCCATTTTTTTAGCCGATTCGTCTTGTCCCAAGCCATCAATGTTTTGTAAGCGTAATGCTTCGAGTTCTTCGAAAGAAAGAGTAACTTCTTCTAGTTGTGCCATTGGCACTCCTGCTGGTTTGAAGTAGGTTACTCCTGGTTCGAAACGAATTTTGCGCATCATTCTTGGTCTTGGCATATACTCACTGTATTATATATTCTCATTTTGAATGTTTATTCTTTTTGATTTTGTTCGGTTTGAACTTGTCGGTAGCCAAATCCGCTTCCACGTCCTCGTCTACAACCAAAGCCTCTTTCCAATTCAATTGGTTCGGCTTTTGCATCTTTGTTGCATGGGCCTAGTTTTCTTCCGGTCATTGGCCCTTTTCCATTGGGGCCGGTTCCATCTCTTCCTGGCATAATATACGCCTCCTTTTTATTAATCTATTATGAATTATAATCCATAACAGTAATGAATATATATTCATAATAGTATTTAAATGTTGCGTTTGCATTATGTAGTAACTGTGCGTGTTTAGTTGTGTTTTAGTTTTTTTTGATGCTAAATGTTGGATTTATTCTGCTTGTGGAAAAAGAAGGTTAAACTCTATTTTTGCAGACTCGCATTTTTGATTAGCTTTAGTCAGTAATGTTGCGGCTGAAATATCTTTTTGGCGTATATTATCTTCAAAAAAGTCATTTATTTCCTCATCGAATTTATCGAATGCTGCTTGGCTTAGCTGGCCGATTGGAATTGATTCAGGCAGTATCTCGCGGATCTTTGCTTCCTGTTGAGAGTGGGGTAGAGTTAATGTTGTTTGTAACTTTTCTAAGTAAGTTATATATTCATTTGCCCATTCTTCAAGCATGCCAAAAGACGTAAAACCGTCCGTGTCTTTTAATCTAGTTGTAATCGTTTTAATCTGTTCAGTCTCATCGATTATATTGCCTAAAATCTGTATTGAGTTGCTGTCGTTTGTAAGTTCTGCTACGGATAGATTTTCAAGTTCATTACTAATTTCAACATAATATGTGTCTAGAGTAAGCATGTCTTCTTGAAGATTTAAAAATGTTTCATAATTATCTAAAACTATTCCGAGTACTTCTGAACGTTCCGTCTGAAAGCCATAACATTCATTTACTAATCTAAACCATTTGTTTTCACGTAATGAGGGGTCGCGAAAATCTTCTTGTGCCATTGTAACTATCTCGTTAGATTTTGTGCGCATAGATGCGAGGTATGTTTTTGATTCTTGGATGGCTGCCTGTCCATTTGAAACCTGCCCCTGTGTGGAATAATTGCTGCCAAAAAACGAATTATATTTTATTATGAATAAATCTTCATTGTTAAGATAATCTTCTTCAAGAAGTGCAATCTGATTCACAGTGCTACCTTCAATAGGCAGGATAGGATTTACCAGATAATAACCGACAAGTGATGCAAAAATAACCCCAAAAATTGCTAAAATTATAATGATCCCGATAGCCACACTTTTTTTATCCATATTAGATTTATTTGTTTTAAGTATTTAAAGTTATGGTTGTGTTGGTTGGCGTTATTAATTGTTTATCTTATTTCTTTGTTATGCAAATAATACAATTAAATGTAGGCGGTTTTGACAACAATTATTCTTATTTAATCGTCGGAGAAAACAACGAAGCGATTCTAATTGATCCAACTGGTAACAAAGAGGTAATCGAAAAAACAATTAAAGACAACAATCTGAAAGTGGTTTTACAATTACTAACACACGACCATTTTGATCACACAGAACTAGTTGATTACTTCAAAGAAAAAGGTGTCCCACTTAAATCATTTGAAGACTTGAAAAAAGAAAATCCTTTTGAAATTGCAGGAATTAAAATCAAAACTCTTTTCACTCCGGGCCACACAAAAGACAGTGTTTGTTTTAAAGTAAATAACAATCTTTTCACAGGAGACACGCTATTTGTTGCAGGGATAGGAACAGTAGATTATGGTGGCAATAAGGTAGAACTAGAAGAATCACTTGCTTTTCTTTCAACACTTGACAAAGAAATCACTTTGTGGCCAGGTCACAATTACGGTGGAGCAAAAAGTACTCTTGGGCGTGCACTAGAAAATTCTCATATAAGACCAAGTGAAAAAATGCTTGCACAAATAAAAAAGAAAGTAGAAGAATATGAAAAACAAGTCCAATAAATTATTAGGATCGAAATTATCGTTTAGCATTGTCTCTTAGTTGTTCTAGCAAAGCATCTTTTCCATTTAGATTATTTGTATTTGAATTGTTTGGTTCTTTAGGTTTGTTCTTGAAATGTAATCCTGCAAAGATTATAATTATTATTAGTATTATCGCTCCGATTACTCCGCCAACTAACAATAAGTTTTCTTCTGTTATTTCTCCGCCTTCGAAATTAAAGAAATCTTCAAGTGTTGGGAAACCAATTCCAAACGGACTGGGTTGATTTACATCTTGTGTAGTAATACAACTAGTTTCGCCTAGTTTGTATTCTCCATTACAACAGACGCCTTGTGTAGTATAACACGAGTCGCCACACTTGGTGTTCAAACAAACACAAGTATTTCCGCTTTGTGTAAATCCATTTGCACACGTAGTTTGTGCAACACAAACAGCATTTGAACAAGTTTCGGTTGTTCTACAATTTCTAATTGTTTTTGTTGTCTCGTTTTTTACACATTCGGAATCAACAGTATTCGCATCAGTGCAACTCCATGTCTCGTAGTTTTTCACAACTTTGTTTGTAGCACAATAATTGCTTCCAGTGTAGCGTGGTGAACCACAATCACTACTTTTTTCACAAGTAATTGTTGGTGGTGTTGATGAGGGTGAGCTTGGACTAGGGCTCGTACCAGGATTTGTACTCGGATTTGCTGGTGGGGTGGCAGGAGGGTTGTTTGGTGCACTACCACAGTCGTCAGGACAATTGCCAGTGCTTTCTTCTGGAGAACAATAACCATCTCCACAGTATTCATAATCGGCGATTATTCCACTGTGTGTTAAACCGCTAACTTTGTAGTAGTTTCCATCTATTGCACAGGTAATGTTATTCCAATCTCCAGGGCAACCTATTCTCACACAAGTACTTTCAAGGTCTGATAGGTTAACATTATTTTCATCAAGTATACAAACTTCATTGCCACCATTTCTATCAATATAAACGGTCTTGGTCGTTCCAATATTCAAGTCTTTTACGATTAGATAATCGTTTCCATTTACTTCTCCTGAAACTAAATTAGTGTCAACTAAATTCAAATCGTTTGTGAATTCAAAATCAAATTCTACAATTGGTTTTATTCCACGTTTGATTTTCACTTGTCTATTGTCGCTGAAGTAATGGCTGTTGAATACAGTTCCATTTACTAAAATATTCAAATCGTTTTGATTAGCTCTTCTTATGATCGTTTTATGTGTTTCTCTTGGAGAATGTTCACACGCGCCACTAGTACATCGTAAAGGCGCACAATTTGCTAGGGGCACATCTTGAGATATTGTTACCATACATGTTGAATCTGTTGTTCCGGGGTCTGTACATGTCCATATTGATTTGTCGCTTACTACGCGATTGCCTTGGCAATTACGGTCTCCTACAAAAAAATCTTCTCCACAATCGGCATTAGTGTTACATTGTATATGACAATTTGGTGTCCAATTAAAATCCGTGGTTACATCACAATAAATTAGGTATACTAAGTTATTGTCGATTGGAAAAATGTCTTTGTTATTGTCGATCAATGAATATGCTTTTTGTTCTAACATATTTTGTGGTATATTTTTAATTTGATGACAATTAGTATCAATACTATTAATTTCTTCAATCATTGTTTGAGAATTATATGCTTCGTTACAAAATGGTACGCCGATTAATGGATACTCTCCTTGAACCAAAATTTTAGCTGGGCTGGTTACAGGTTCGCCCCAAATTGTTACATTGTAATCTGCAGTTGGTTTTATGTATATGCTCATTCCAGGTTCAATAATTATGTCGCCACCACGCCCGAATCGGTAAAACAGATTCACATCAGGGGTACTTCGGGATGATGTGGATCTCCAATTTGCACCGTGTTTTAGTTGTATTGAAGTGTTTAGAGGTGCACCAACAAAGATATCTCTCAAATCACGACGAAAAGGATGAATTGGAAGAGAAAGATAATATTTTTCTTCAGCTTTTAATTCATATTTTAATTTGATTGAAGCATCACACTGAGGATCAGAATAATCAAAGCACGATAAAAGATTCATATCTGTACATGTGTTGTTACATTGGATTTCTCCGCCACAATAACCTGATTGAACACAACTTTCGTAATAAAAAGTTATTGCGTCTGTATCACAATATTCTCCAAGACCAGATTCCCAAACCCCATTCCCGCAACCGGGGTCAATACAAGTAGTTTTATCTAATGTGCAGCTAGCAGTACAACTAAGATTTCCTCCTGCATAACCATTGTTCAAACAAGTTCCTCCAGCAAATTCTAAGGTATCGCATTCTTCTCCTACTTCAACGCGTTCGTTCCCACACTCAGGGACTTGGTAACTAAAATAACCATAACTTGACAAAGCTTCTTGTTCTTCGCCAGGATTCCAAACTTCTAGCCACAACATAAAATTTTGGTCTACTTCAGTGGCGGTAACAAAACTCATTAAGTTTTTGTTAAGTTGTTGTTCAAAAACTGCGCTTGTTCCAGTTAAAGATTCGGTCCAAGAATTATTTGAATTACATTCTTGTTGGTTTTCATCATAACAAACACTAAGTTTCCAGTTAGTTGTAGCTAAATTGTTTGTTCCGTGGAATGCATTTATTTTTATTTTTTGATTTTGGTTTATATGATCGCTAAAATAAAATCGATCTTCTTTTGAGTTAGCCAGATTCAAGCCATCTCCAACAAATAATTTTGCTCCGCTTGGATTGTACAATGGGTCACCATAAATTATTCCTGACTTTCCATTCCAACTGATATGTGCTAAGCTTTCGCCCAAACTTCTTCCAGAAAAGAATGCGCCTGCAAATTTTTGATCTCCGGAAAATGCCCATCCTCCAGTTAAGTGGTGTGAAGAAGAACCCCACCACCCAATTGCACCTAATCGGTCAATTGCGTCTGAAGCATAATTTCCGTTAACTGTTTGTTTGTAATGTGTATTAAAACTTCCAATATTAATAATTGTCATTCTTTCTCCTTTGGAATTAAGTATTTCCATTCCGTCTATATCGACTGAATTTTTTAAATTATCATATGTTTGTGCCCAAAGCCAAACACGCGCATAACTTATTCCAATGTCGTCATCTTTATTTTCATCTGCAACTCGTGAATTGTTAAAGTCAAAATCCAGTTCAAATTCTTGCCAAGTATCTGATAGACTAAGCGGACTAAACATTTTGGGTATGGAGTAATTCCAGCGTCTGCTTCCATCATCAGTTGCAATAACTTTTGAGGTGAAAGTGAATTTCATATATGTTCTCAAACGTTGTACTGCAACAGAGTTAGGTTCTCCTCTCATGCGTATTTTGAGTGTGTATGTTTCATCGGTTTGAGGCGTCAAAAGTTTTTCGGCGTTTGGATGAAAATAAACGCTAAATGAAATCCCGATGCGTTCATCGCACGCTTCACTCGTACCATCTTCGAGTTCACAAGTAGGATTTTCTTTTGTTGTATCTGATCCGATATGTAAGTATTTGTCATCAGTAAAATTTTCATCTTTGTATGCAGTACTGTCTTCTAAAACAACAACTGGTGATTTATCAAATATTCCTCCGCTTATTGCACCTATTCCTGCGGGATAAAAACCATAGTATTCAACGGGATAAGATCTTACTTGGTGTCCAATTAAACCAAGTGCGCCACCAACACAATCCGTATTGATTTCTTTAAGATAATCGGTTGAATTAGTTATACATGTATCTCTTTCTGCCTGGGTTTGGAACTGTTCACATAATTCGGTACAATTAGTTTCTGTTTTATGCCAATTTATCATTGTCCAAAAATTTTCAAATGATCTTTGTCCACTGCCCCAAGGATCGCCACCAAGATACATTCCAGTATTAATTGCTCGTGGAATTGTAATTGTGTTTGCTTCTTCTCCGGGGGTATCACTATCTTCGGTTGCACCAAACCTGCAGTTTTGATAAGGCCAAATAGTAAAAGGTGGTTTTAGGTAAGAAATACATTCTTCGGCATGATCTGCAGTTAGATCTCTTAAAAAATCAATCTGTGCGTATCCATAACTATCTGGCCAGTTTTCAGTATAATCTGCCTGTGTCAAAACATTTCCGCTAAAACCGGCTTGCTCTGCTGCAAGCGTTCGATCAATTAATTCAAATGTTCTTTCAGTGGTAATTGCTTCTATTCGCCCATATGCAAGTATTTTATCAAAATTAGCGTCAATTGATCTAGCATATCCCTTAGTCGGATTTCTTGTTTGAAAGTCTATTTCTTCAGGAATTCTTGTTCGATATCGATTAAATTCAAAAGAACCTTTGTAAGGATAATATGTGTCGAGTCCTGTCGAACCAGGATAAAAAATATTTCCGTCTCGATAAATGTTTGTTGCTAGATAAAAATCAAATGATGGTCTTTCATTATCGCTTGGCCATCCGGTTCCATTCATTCTTGGAGGAATTCCTTTTATTATCGCCATGTGAGTTATTTGCGAATTCAAAGCAATTTCTTTATATTTTTCATACGTACAATCGCGAATCGTATTTGGATTTTGTTCGTTTATTATATTACACATGCATTCAAGAATTTTTTTTCTAGATGATAGTACATGTTTTGCGAGAGCAAATTGGCCGGTCGGGGTTTGAATAGCACAAATTTGGTCTTCATCAATTCCTCTTTGTGTTGCATAGTACTGTGCAATTTCTAATGCTTCTGTATCATTTTCATTGTAAATAATAATTACGTTGTTTGTAAGCTCGGGTTTTTGCACGGGTGCAGAAAAGTTTAATGTGAAGTTTGAAGTGAGTGGACTTAGCTCGTTTTCTTTTGTATAAACTTTTGGCGCAGTGTTTGTTGTATTTGCTATGGCAAATTTTTGTGCTTGTTCTTGTCCGTCAAAAGTAAAGTTGTCATAACATTCATCTCCCTCAAAATTTGATTCAAAAACAGGTGAACAATTTATTTGGTTTGGATCTGTGTCACAAGGGCAAGACGGAGATGATTTTTCAAAAACTATTTCGTTAGCAACAAAAACATTGTTTCCTTTGGTTGAAACAATTTCTTTTCCTTCTTTTGCAATGCTTTCTTCGATTTCTGTTGCACGTTGTATTAATTCTTCAATATCTTTTTCAGTTATTCTTTCAATTTCATCTATCACTTGATTTACAATTTGCGATCTTAGTTCGCCACAATCAGCTTCACAAAAATATTCTTCTTCCGCAGTACAATATCCGTCTCCACAATCTGTTACTGTGCCAAGTTCAGTACACCCTGCTAGAAAAACAAGGGTAATTAAAAGTAAAATTAAAACTAGGGAGATTTGTTTTGATTGCATATAAATAGTATCTCTTAGTCATATTTAAGACTTATTTTTTGGTTAGACTACAAAAATAAGAGTACGCCCATTGCGCCAACCCCAATTAGAATAAACACTAGTTGTAGCAAAGATTCTTTTGCATTAGGGTTTTTGTGTAGTTCAGGGATAAGGTCTGTTCCTGCGATGTAAATGAACCCACCTGCAGCGATTGCAACGATAATTGGTACAACCCCAATAACAAACGCGTTAAATACTAACGCAATTATTGCGCCGATAAATGCAGTTAAAGCAGTTGCAAAGTTTGCTAGCAAAGCTTTTTTGCGAGAAAATCCTCCTTTCATTAATACGCCAAAATCACCTATTTCTTGTGGGATCTCGTGTAATAAAACAGCGATTGCAGTCGCAAAACCAACTTGTACATTAATCAAAAAAGCACCTGCTAACAAAACACCGTCTAGGAGATTGTGGAGTCCATCACCAACCAAGTTCATATAAGAAAAGCATAGGTGTTCGTGTTCGGATTTGTGGCAGTGATGCCAGAACACAAATTTTTCAAGAACAAAGAACAACAAGATTCCGCCAAGAACAAAAATACTCACATCACTAAAAACTCCTTCTTCAACTAGCTCAGGAATTAAATGTAAGAATACGCCTCCAAGTAAAGCTCCAACCGAAAGAGAAACTAATAAGTCTAGCGAATTATCTAATCTTTTTCTATTAATTGAAAGAGTGAATACTCCTAACAAAGATACTAGCGAAATAATTAGTATTGCAATAAATAATTCTATTAACATTTTAACTCAACCCAAATTTCTTTTCTTTTTTTAGTTTGCTTATCCCAACAATAATACTACCACTTTCGGCAGTAATAAATTGTGTAATACTAAACATTCCTATTAAAGCAATTGGAACTAAACCAATAAAAAACATCGCAAGAACCGAACAAAACAAAAAAGTGGCTTTCGCCGTGCTTGCAATCAATGTACTCTTGAAATAATTTTTTGTTTTTTCTGTGAATAACTTTTTTGTAACAAAAATAATCAATAAATTACTTATCCAAATAAATGGTACCATTAACAAAACAAATTCGGTTAGCGAACCAAACAAAAGGGTGGTCGAAATAACTGACAAAGAAGGTAAGAACGCGAGTACAAACATTTTTTTCATTGAGTGATTCAAAGCACTCTTAATTAGTAAAGCGTTTACGATTGTTCCAACAATTAATTGATGTGAATGAAACAAAGGAATGAACAAAAGTACTAAAGCATACAAAGCAATTTCTAAGTACTCGTTGTGTTCTTGAGTTTTGAACACAAAATAGTTTCGTTCTTTGTTAACAAATAAGTTCATTACTAAAAGAAGTTCTCTTAGAATTTAAATCATTGCATTAGTTATTCATTGGTGTGATATTACTTGGTCTTATAATCACGCCCATTATACCATCTAATCCAATAAAAATATCCATTATTTCCCATTGCTCACCTATTATTTCGCCTTGTGCTAGAGATTCAGATCGGTAAACCTCGCCTTCAGGAGAGGAATAATCAATTACTACGCGTTTATTAGAATAATGTATTCCCGAAACGGTTATATCTGCTATTTGTGCAGAACCATATGATAAATCTATACCATCATGAACTTTAACCAAAATTTGATTATGTGCCATCATTGAAGCAGTATAAAGATTTTCAGAAGTGTCTAAAATAAATGATGTGTAACTATCTAATGGAAAATTTCCTGTGAAAAGAACTCTTTCATTATAACAATCCATTTCTTTGTACCGGATATCTTCTAAAGTATATTCTCCAACTGACTCTCCCTCGATTAGTTCTATTCCTGTTGTGTCCTCAAATGTGATCCGAACAAAATCTTCTTCGTGTGTGAGATTGTATCCTATAATATCTATATTTGCTGATCTTGAATCAATTGTAATAGAATCATTTACGGAATATTCTTCTCTAACCCCATTTTTGTCCATAATTATGTAAGAATGTATGGTGTTACATATAGCCTCGATTGAAACAATATCAACCTGCCCGTTTTTAGTAATATTTCCTGCCTCGTCTTTTACAATAAACTCGACACTCTCTTGTGGCATCTGGCTAGGGTTGCCGGTTAAATCAGTGCCTATATTAGTTTTTGAATTATAAAATTCAAGTTTGTAGCTTAGCGGTTGAGTCATGTTAGTAGATTCTTCTTGCTTAACTATTGCATTAATAAATTCAATATCCCAAAGTTCGGGTGTTTCAATTGGTGGTTCTTCGAAACAATCGTTTGGACAATTTTCTTCGTTTTCGAACCAATCACAAAAATCGTTGTTATTACAAGTAGGTACATTATTTCCTGTACAACCACTAAGAGTAATTGCAGCAACTAGTAGTACTGCTAAAAGAATAATAATTTTTTTCGAGCTCATCATAAAACACATGTTTCTCATAGTATATAATTATTGCCTTTGATTTGGAGTGATATTAATTCTAAGCAATAATGATTCGGCCTTTTGGTTTTGCTGCTACAGTAGCAGTTAGAGCTTTTTCAAATTCTACTTCTTGTCCGTACTCGTAATCGCGTTTATTTGCGCCACTAACCATCAAAACAACTTGTGCTCCGTTCTTTGTACAAACTTTGTCACCAAAATGACTTTCTACACTAACGATTCTTTTGTCTGTGCCTGAAATACTCATTTCTTCTGTTACTGCTCCAGCCATCAATTTTCCAATAATACAGCATTCATCTATTCCAAAGAATTCATCTGTTTTTAGAATCTTTATTTTTCCTCTTGTTTGATCTGTTGATTTGTCTCTTCTAAAAGCCATTGTTACTAAACTCATTTTATCACTCCATTTGTCCTATTCTTTTTTTTGGCACATTGCTTAAGTCCTAATTCGTTATTAAGAATTGATTGTGGAGAAACACAACCTTTTTCATTCATTAACTTCGAATTCCGAACTTTCTTAAAAACAGCTTTTTGTGTGTCGAGAGCCATTTCTAATGCAATTTTTGCATTTCTAACAATAATATTCATTATGTAGTATATAAACCTTTTGAAAAAAGGTTTGCGAAAACGTGCCTTCGGCATAAACCTTTTTGTTTTTCGAAC
>JABIDZ010000033.1 GCA_018651445.1 Candidatus Iainarchaeum sp.
CAAAACGATTATTTCTTGGGGGACCATCGTCTCCAACATTTGTTTGCTCAAACCATTTTCTTTGTTCTACGTGCCCGCATTCAAAACAAGCTAGTTTGTCATTTGAAAATTTTAATTCGTTTCTACAATTGCTACAAAAAGCCATTATTACTCCAAGCCCCTTGTCTTTTGTTTCAAGATCAGTAACACCGTCTTTGATGTCAACAATTCTTGCTTTTACACTATCTGCAGTTTTAAAATAACTTTTAAGATTACTAATATATCCGTGTGCAACATTTCTAACTGGTAATTGTCCTTTAGTAACGCCAATCTTTTTGCCGTTTTCTCCTTTAACTAGGTCGATTACTACCATGCTGTCTTTCACAAAAGCAACTCTTCCAAAAACAATGTCTCCGGGGCCCGCAGTTTCGGTTGCATGCCCGCTAATACTAACGCTTCGATTAGTTTTATCAAAAACAGCTTCTCCTAAAACAGATGCTTTGATCAATCCATTTTCTGCAAAAGTCTTTTTTCCTGCTGAAAATTCTTCTTGCGTAGTGATTGTTTCGCCGGGTATAAAAATCTTTGTCATTTTGCTCACCAATAATCAGTATAGTAATACTTATATATTCTAAAATAATTTACTTTATGAAAGGTATATAAATACGTGGTATTGATGGTTTTAGAATCGCTGATTGGAGAGAGAAATATACGAAAGAACCCTCTTTTGATGCTTGTCATAACCTTTGTTATATCAATTGGAAGTATTCTAATCGCACAATTAGTCTTCCCTGCACATGCTAGTGTTTTATCCGTAGCATTTATTACAATTGGTTTAGTGCCGCTAGTGCATAATATTCTAGCAAAAGAAGAGTATCAAGAAGCATTGCAACGAAAGAGTAGTACTACGTTTTTTGCTAGACACTTCAATTTGATAATGATCTATATCTGGATTTTTGTAGGGATAATTTTGGCGTTTTCTGTGATGTATATTGCTATGCCAACTGAGATGAAGCAAACTTCTTTTGACGAACAAATGAATGCTTTTTGCCAGATATCGGGAGCAGATTCTTGTAGTGGAGGAGTTGCTAATTCGATTTCGGGAAAAGCTACAAGTATAGCTTTTAATGAATGTAAAAATCCTTCTACAAAAAACGTGGCTTCTTGTTCTTTCTTTATTCTTGAAAATAATTTCAAAGTGCTCGTTGCCATATTATTATTTTCTTTGCTTTATGGTGCAGGAGCAATTTTTATTATTGCTTGGAACGCGTCTATCATAGGAATGTTTTTTGGAGAAATGATTCTTGTTGGTGCACACGGAAAATGGTTTGGTTTGTTACAAGGAATGCTAATTGGACATGGTCCGCCAGAACTACTAAGCTATGTGTTTGGAGCATTAGCAGGAGCAATTCTTTCTGCAATGGTTTCAAAGGGACAATTCCTTCGCCACGAGTTCTCAACAATTCTAAAAGATGTTGCGTTCTTAACTTTTTTAGCAGTGTTCTCAATAATCTATGCTGCGGTTGTAGAAGGAGTAGGAATACTCGGTTTTGGAGACATCTATTATTTACTAGGATTCATTTATGTTCTAGCAATAATTTTGATGGTTTTCTTTTACGGTAAAAGAGTTAGATGACTTTTTCATTGATTAGAAAAGTAATAAATACTCTTTTCTTTTTAGTACTAGTATGGGTAAATTTATTCCTAGTAAAAAGAAAAGCGATTCAAAAAGTGTTAAAGAAAGATTTGCTTTTCTTTCGTGGTTAGATCCATTTACTTACGTTGATAATTATGTTATGCCACACGTGAAAAAGAAAACCGAGTCAAAAGTAGTTGAAGGAATCATTAACATTTTCTTTGCAGCGATATTTGCGTTTATTGTTTACACGCTTTTAGGAGTTTTATTTGGAACCGCGTCTCCATTAGTAATAGTTTATTCTGCTAGTATGGAAGACGTTTATTATCGCGGAGATGTAATTGCGCTAGCAAGTGCAAATCAAAATACTTTTTTTGGCCCAGAAATTAATCTAAACAAACACATAGCAAAAGCACCAGTGGATACTTATGCACAATTACAATACAGCGAAAACGCTCTTGAAAAAATTGTTTTTGAGAACGGAGAAGAAATAATTTTAAACCAAAAAGGTTCGGTAATCGTTTATGGTTCGTATCCGGTTGGTTTACCAATAATTCATCGAACAGTCGCAAAGATTAATGCGCTTGATGGGACTTTTGTTCTAACAAAAGGAGATAATCAAAATACGAATCCTACTATCGACCAAGATTGTGGCCGAATCGATTCTATTCGTTTGAGTACAGACAAACCATGTATTACTTTTTACGCGATTCCGGTTGAACAAATACAAGGAGTTGCTTTTGCACAATTGCCAAAAGTTGGATGTGTAAAATTATGGTTGGTTGATGACTTGTTTTCGTTAATTACGCGAGGGCAATTACCAAATGATTTCAAAGGGATTTGTTAAAATTTTTAAGAACTAAATGAAGTAAGAACGTTTTTATTGTCAAATGGAGTAAGAGTAATATGGAAATTGGAATTGAATTAGTTGATGTGCTTGATGTGAATGCATTAATGAATTTTTCACAACTTACAAACGAACAAATTGTTAAACTATCTTTTCAAATGCTCGGCATAGCCGTAATCATAATTTTAATTGCATTAATCATTTTGTTTTTTGCTACGAGAAAAAACAAAGAAGAAAAGATTGCGGGAAAAATGCTTAAACACGTGAACAAAATCAGAAAAGGAAAAGTAAAAGAAGAATCAATTACAACTCCTACGCCCACGCTCCAAACAAAGCCAACCGAAGTGCACGAAAAAGAAGTGGTTAAGCAAAAAGAAGAACCTCGCATGATTCAACCAGACGAAATATCATTAAAAGACATGTTAGTTAATAAATTCAAACCAATTATCGAAAAACAATTACAAACAAAAATCGAAGTAAAAGACTTTAGTGCGAAAGGAGAGAATTTCCTTTCACATATCTTGGTACAAGGGCATGAATTAGAATTAACTATTGATTCTAGTGGAAAAATAATTGATTATAAACGACTTGATGAATAGCACATTTGTGGCTAAATCAACTCTTTGCTTATAAGCGTTAGCTTATGTCCAAGCTTTTGTTTTTTAAACTTATTTGGCTTTCTCTATTATGGAGATAAAATGGAATTAATTCTAAAAGACGCAGCATCATTCAAAAAAAGCATTGAAGCAATATCTGTTTTGATTGACGAAGCAGAGCTAGTTGTAAAAGAAACCGGTTTAGAGCTAAAAGCTACGGACCCTAGTCAAATATCAATGGTTGATTTTGAAATGCCAAAAACCGCGTTTACTAAATTTGAAAGTGTTGAAACAAGACTTGGTCTTGATCTTGATTATTTAAATCAAGTTCTTTCAAGAGCACAAGCGGGAGACGAATTAAAATTAGAACTTGATGACAAAAAAGCTTTTTTGACTGTTTCATTTAAAGGAAAAGCAGAGCGTTCATTCCAAGTTCCATTAATTGATATTTCTTCTAGCGAAGTACCAAACCCAAAAATAGAGTTTGATGCCGAACTAAGCATTAATCCATCTTTCTTACAAAACGCTCTAAAAGACGCAGCGCTAATTAGTTCGCATATTACACTTGGTTGTGATGCAGAAAAGTTTTTTGTAAAAGCAACTTCTTCGAAAGGAAATCTAAACGAAGAAGCAAAGCAAGACAAAGACACGCTACCGGAACTAAAAGTAAAAAATGAGTGTAAGAGTATGTATCCTCTTGATTATTTACAAGATATGTTGAAAGCTTCAAGCTCAACAAATAACGCAAGTGTTTTTATCAAGTCAAATGCTCCAATAAAAATTTCTTATCCGATTGGAGAAGCTAGCATAACTTATTTCTTAGCTCCAAGAATTGAGAATGCATAAAATTGTGCAAAAACAATGCTTAAATACAACTTTTGCCTTTTTTTAATTGATTTGTATGCCAATAATTTCAATTCAAGAAGTACACAAGAGTTATGGGAAAAAAACTGTTCTTGACAAACTCTCTTTGGATATTAATCAAGGAGAAATATTTGGTTTGCTTGGTAGTAATGGTGCCGGGAAGAGTACGGTTACAAAAATAATCCTTGGTTTAGAACGTGCAACAAAAGGAAAAGTTGTTTTTTTTGATGGAAAAAAAGTTGACCTAAGGAGAAAAGTTTCGTTAGTGCCACAAGACACTGCTTTTTACAA
>JABIDZ010000105.1 GCA_018651445.1 Candidatus Iainarchaeum sp.
AGCGAAATTGCTTCAGGAGCATTAAGTGCTAGCGTAAAAACATCATTTTTATCTGAAAGATTTTTTACATTAAACGTAAATTCTTTTGCACTTTCCGAACAAGTTGTTAACGTACTTGGAAACGTATTTGCTTGCGATACAAAATCACTTATTGTAAAAGACAAATTTTCAGTCTTTGCAGCATTTGTTCTTGTGTTAGATAATCCTAAAGTAAATGGATAAGTTGTAGCATCAGCAGTACATGTACTATCAACTACAAGTGTTGTGTTTAATTCTTCGTTTGGAGTTAAAACAAATTTTGTTCTTGGATAAGTAACCCAAGAATCTGCTAACCCTGATTGATTCAAAACAAATTCGTCAGTGAATGCACCAGTGTTTTTTACGTAAATATTGTAAGTGTTTGCTTCGCATGCTTTTGATTCGTTGCTTGTTGGCGTAACTGCGTAATTAAATGTGTGGCATTGGTCTACACGAACTGCAATATCTTTTGAAGCACTTTCGCTTCCAGTTAAATTTAGAGTCGTATTAAAATTCCCTGCAGTTGCATAACATTTTGGAGTTACAAAAACAAAAATATCTTCACATTGCCCTGCATTAAGTGATACGCTTGTTGGTGCAATTGAAAACCATTCAGCAGCAGTTCCTTCTACGCTTACTCCGTATGTTCCAGTTGTGTTTGCACAAACTTGATAAACTTCTTTTGTGGTTTCACATTGACACATCCCAAGTGCGTTCTCTCCAGTAATGGATGCTGCAGATGTTAGCGTTGCGAACAACACCAATAATAATAAACTTGCTATTAAAAATTTTTTATTCAACATTCTTCCACCCAAACCTCTTTTTCATCGGAGTTAGTTAACGCCAACCCTAAAATAATTATAAGTACTAGTACAATTAATAAAGCCGATAGCCCAAACGCAAATCCGGTACTTTCAAATATAAAGAAACTGGTTCCAAAACCAAATAATCCGCTAAAAAATTCTGCATTCGGATCTTTTGTTATGTATAAAGAGAAGGGTTCTTTGTTGTGAACTGTTGTTGTTTCTACAACAAACGATGGAATGAAAAAACCATTTGTGTCGTGAACAATTATTTTTCCTTCAATAGTAATAACTTGTCCTTTTGCAAGTAACGGAATTATTTGTTCTTCTATGTTAACGTCTGTCGGAACATTTTCAAAAGTAATTTTTATATTTCGATAATCTCTTTCAGAATTGTTTCTAAGTTGTAAATGATATTTACCTTCCGAGTTTCCTTGTAGTGAAACCATTTCTGTTGAAGACAAGATTTCTAGATCTTCAAATGAAGGTTTTTCTTTCACATTAAAATAAATCTTTGTTTCAATATTTGTATTTCCATCTAAAACAACAGTGATAAATTGGTTATCCATTACTTGTGTTGTTGGCGAAGTTGAAATTGAAACATAAACTATTTTTGAAAGTCCTTTGTAAACCGTAACAGTGTTTTGTGAGAACGACACATTCACACCAGTAGGTAAATTTATTGCTGATAAATTAAAAGTTTCATCAAAATCCCCTGTGTTTGTTATTTCAAGTTCAAATATTTCTGCTCCACACCACGCAATATCTTTTGCTTGTGTTCGCACATTAATAGTTGAATTACTTTCACCTGCAACGTTTAAACAAATTGTTTCGTCTTGTACAAAACCTATTTCTGAATCAAAGGGTAGTTCTTCTTTTTCTTCTCCAGTAATTGTTAATAAATGCGCACCTGCACTCGCGTCCCTTGGAACATAAATTGCATAATCTACTGCACGTTCTTCACTACCCGTTAAAGTTAACGTATTATACGAAAGCTCATTTGGCATTCCGAATAAAAATAAGTCAATTGTTTTTTCTTCAAGTGAACAAAAACCACAATCGTCTGATAATTTTCTAACAAAAAAAGAACTTTCAAAGATTTGTCCGCGAGAAACGTCATAACATATTTGCGGAGCACTTATGATAAAATTTCTTTCATGTATCTGTGAACAATCTTTTACATCAAGTAAGAAATATTTTTCTATGTGATAATTTATCGCGTCTCCGCCAAGTAATATTCTGTGCAATCCAACATCCGCATGCCTTGCATTAACATTTAGTTGAACTGTTTCAACTTCTCCACTATCAAGAATTACTTTGTCTTTTGAAAAATAAGGCAATAACATTGTACTATCTGCGTCAAGTAAAATTGTTTGTCTTCGGCTAGATGTATTAGTTACGTCTACTGAGAATTCTCTTTCTTCTCCTTGACAAATAGTTGCTTCGTATTCGTGGATTCTAAAACCATCAAAACTATTACAAGAACCAATCTCTA
>JABIDZ010000117.1 GCA_018651445.1 Candidatus Iainarchaeum sp.
GAATTTATGGGTTTTTCGAAAGTAGAAAGAATTCAAAGTGTTTTCTCACATGTTTCGCATGCAGATGTTGTTGCATTAGTAAAATCAATGGAAAAAGCCGATAGAACCAAATTGTTTAACCGAGTTAAAAATACTAATAAGCGAGTTGTTAGAGGTTAGTTCTCACAAGCCAGTCCATCATTATCTCGATCTAGGTCATGTATGTCGATAGAACATATTTCGAATACTTTTTGTGCTTCTTTTTGTGTTTTAAAGTCGGAGCAGTTGTAAGTGTTGTAAGAACACAACCCCAATTCTGCTGTTGCAGAATTTCCGTTGACGGGTGTGTGAACTCTTTGGAGTTCACGTTCGTTTGTTTCGGTTTGAAATTCTAAAGAAGGGCTTTTTTACATTGTGATATTCACCAACAGCTTTTAGGCTAACCTGCGTTCAATTATTATTTCGTCATAGATCCTTTTTTTGGAGTTGTTAATTAGTTCTGCAAGTGCTTTTCCTTTTGGTAGTGGAACATTTCTTTTAATATTTAGCATTCTTTTTAAAGTTGTTCTACTTGCGGGGGCAACGCTATATTCTAGCTTTAATAGCATTTCAATAACATCTTTTTGATTTGTATAAACTGCAACTTTTTTTCCGCCCATTTCTTTTACCATTGATTCAACATACCTTATTCCTGCTCTTCCAAGATAATATCCTGTGAAACTAGATGGGAGGTGTCTGCTTCATATTGCCCATGTTCTGGTGTGTTTGATTCTTTCTACTCTAAACGACCCTACACGACCTTCGCCAAAGTGAAACTTTACTAGGAGGTCATCTGGGCCTTCAAATTCGCCCTTTACATTGACTAATTTTCTTTTTCCATTACGAATTATGCTTAGTTGGATTGTGCGTGTTTTTCTAAAGCTTGGACTTCCCGTTACTTTTCTAGCTCTGCTTCGTATTGGTACTCTTGGTCTTGTTGGTGGCATAGTATATTATTTCGCTTTCAAACTAGAAAAACCTTTCTTTTAAATTAATTTCTCACTCAAAATCATTATGAAAATAAAAATTAGCGAGTTAAAAGAGCTTTGTGTTAGCAAGCTTATACATAATTTATCTCGCGAAGAAGCAGAAATTGTTTTTGAAGATTTTTTATACGGAGAAGCTGCTGGAATAAAATCACATGGGTTTATTAGTTTTCAGGGTAATGTAATGGGGAAAGTTGGTTTAAAAGAAAAAGAGTTAGAAATAGTGAAAGAAACTAGTTCTTGTACTATTATTAATGGAAACAAAGGTTTAGGGCATTTAATCGGAAGAAAAGCTTTAGAATTCGCAGCAAAAAAAGCTAGTGAAGGAATTGCTATTAGTGGAATGTTTAATACAACTTCTTGGTTAATGCCTGGAATTATAGCTCGCGAAGGGGCAAAAAAAGGAATGATTACACTTGTAATGAACAATGCAAAAGCAAGAACTGCTCCTTATGGTGGGGTGAAAGCTCGTACTGGAACAAATCCACTATCAATTGGTCTTCCACTAAAAACTCCTTTTATTTTGGATATGGCTACTTCGATCAGAGCAATGGGACAAGTAAGATTAGCAAAAAAACTAGGGATTGAATTAGAAGAAATCGGATATGATGCTGATGGTAATGAAACAAATGATGCTGATAAAATTATGTCTTTGAAACCATTTGGTGGTTACAAAGGATACGGATTGAATTTGTTTATAGAATTGTTTAGTGGTTTAGTTGGAAAGATGGGTTCTGATTTGAAAAAAGGTTGGGATCGCGGTTACATGATAATTTGTATCAATCCTAGTGCATTTGGAAATTTAGAAGATTATCAAGAACGAACGGAAAAACTAATTAGTGAAGTTAAAAGTGAAGAAGGAGTTCGAATTCCTGGAGAAAGAGCTGAAGCAAATTATTTGAAAGTTATTGCTAGTGGTGAAATCGAAATTGATGACAAGATTTTGGAAGATATTAAAGGGCTTTAGTTAATCCCTTTACTCAATCTAATTGAATAATTCTTTTCTTTTTTAGCAAACTTATCTAATTTCTTATTTCCTTTTTTTACTTCGGAATTTAATCTAAAAGTGTTCAAACTAGAGTATTCTTCGTACAAATCGTTTTTCTTTAACCATTTTTCTAGTTTCGTTTTGTCCCATTCGAGTTTTTCGCCTTCTTTCACTGAAGCCTTCATTTTTGAGCCAAACACAGTGTCAATTTCGTGTTGTTTTGAATACTCAACTAAATCGTTTTCAAGCTCTTCTTTTTTAGCTTTTAATTCACTAGTTTCTTCTTTTACACGAACAAGTTCATCAACTAGCTTTACTCCTTCGTCTTTTCGAAATTCTTTTACAGTTTTTTCTTCTAGCTCTGCTTCGTGCTTAAAACTAGGGCAAAGGTGTTTGTACACGCACCAATCACATAACCTAGTGATATTTGGCAAAAATTCTTTGCAAGTAACAATTTCGTTAATCTTTCCAATGGTTTCTTTGCGTAAAGCCTTTAATTCATCATTAGTTCTAACTGAGGTAACCTCTTTACCAAATTTGAGCATGTGCCAAAGTAAAACAATCTTTTTAGCGTCAGGATATTTTTGTTTTACCCATAAACAATACATTGCTAGTTGTCTATCTTTATCTGCTTTATCTTGTTCTAACATTGCAGAATTTGTTTTATAATCA
>JABIDZ010000132.1 GCA_018651445.1 Candidatus Iainarchaeum sp.
ATTAGGTGTGTAATGTGCAGCTTCTTCGTTTAAACTCAAATTAATTGGGAATGCTAAACCACAACTCTCGCTAATAATTCCTTTTTCTATTTCGTTTGCAAAATCAAGCAAAGATTTTCCTTCTTTTATTTTGCTAGCTTTACCAATAGCTTGTTTCCAAACGCGTGCAGCATTTTTGTAGTTATTAATTTCTTTTGTTTCCATAAAATAAACCTATAAAATTAGAATTATAAATGTTGGTTTTAATTTATTATTCCAAGACAACAAGTGTTTTTGTAGCCGCGACAGTTTTTATAATTCGGACAAGATTCCTCTACTAATGGTAAATCATCATTGCTAAAATAAAAATTTCCAATCTGGCAATCTATTGTAATTATAGTTGTAAGATTTTTTGCTTCAATATAATTTGGATGTTCAAAAACACGAGAGTTTTTGTTTAATAAACAATATTGGATGTCATGTTCTCCAAGAACAATGTTATTGTCTTGTAATGCACGTTCACGTATCTGTTTATCGATTTGAATAAATAATTTGTATTTATCAACTTGTCCGGAAATATGAATATCACAAAATTGTCCGCGATTAGTAGAATATGCCAATTCAAAACAATCCGCAATAGCCTTATTATTTGCTTGACCAGAATAGACTAATTTATTGCCTGAATACAAATCTCCATTTCGAACAAAATTATTTCCAGTTCCAATAAGTATTAAACTAAAAATCAATGTTAGTGTAACTGTTGCAAGATAAATCTTTTTTGTTTTACTCCATTTTTGCTCAGCACGTTCTAGAAATTTATTTTGTCTTCTTGCCTCATTTAAAATTCTTTTATTTGAATAAAAAAAGCCATATGGGACCCCAAGGCTTAGCAAAACCGCGAAGGTTCCCATAAATAAAAACTGAGAAAGTCCTTCGATTAATGCTAAATGTAATGCCAGTATTCCAAATGTTAAAAATAAAAAACAGATTGGCAGCATAATAATCGTGAAAACTTTTCCATGGGCGTCTTTTAATGTTCCAGTTTTTGTAGCTTGATTGAATAGTTGTTTGTCGCCGTATGTGTTGTATTCCTTTGCAATATTTGTGTCTTGTGTGCCAAGTGATAGATTTATTTTTTGAGATATTTTTATTACACAAAACAAAAATAAAACAACTGCAATTATCCAAAGATAATTTCCAAATGGCACAATGCTTTGCAAGAGCGAAGATAAATTATGTAATACTACAATTGAGAAAAATAAAACCATTAGTACAATTTTTGTTTTTCCTTGTATTACTTGGTTAGATGTTTTTTTAACTTTGGGCGGAACATTTTGATTATTATTGCGTCTAAGCATATGTTTAGTAGTCATTTCAACCTTATTAATTTTCTCTTTTATTTGTTATGGATGTTACATCCAAGCGCCTAGACCCGATTGCTTTCCGCCGTGAATTAGATCTTCTTCAGTGTAACCTAGTTCGCGCATAATTTTTATCACTGCGGGCAAAACTTGGTTGTTAATATAATAATCTGCATCATAGTCGCCTTCGCTAACATATTCATCAAGAACTGCTTTCTCCGAAATGGTTTTTCCGTTTTTAGTAATAATAAAACTTAATAATGAACCAACTCCAACGTCTTTTCCTTTTGCAAGTGCTTTTTTTGCAGCTTCTACGTGTGGCCCGGTTGAAGAATAATCTTCTATTTTTCGTTTAAGCATCGTAATAATTGATAATTCTGTTTTCTTTACTTTTCCACTTTTCAATTCTTTTATAACTTCGCGAACAAGTTCTACTGCTTTCTCGGGTTTACCTTCGGCCAAAACTAATTCAATAACTCTGCGTTGTGTTTCTTTTGCTAGGTTGCACCAATCGCGTCGAACATATTCGAATCCAACGATTTTCAAATTATTTTTCTCATCGATTAAAGCGTATCTTTTTTTTGCAGCTCCGCCTTCTTTTTTTGTTACAAATATTCCTCTTTTGTAATAACCATCAACTTCGAGTTCCATGTCCCCGGATAAAGCATTATTAACTTTGTCAACAAATTTTTCTACATCTTTTTTATTTTTGTCTTTCATTAACAAAAAAGTCGAGTCGGTGTCTCCGTAAAGAACTTCGTATCCTTCTTGCTCAGCCTTTTCGATTGTCTTGTGGATGTAATCTCGTGCCCACGCGAGGATCGCAGAAGCTGCTTCGAATGAATACCATCGTGCACGAGCATAACCAAGGTAACCAAAAGCAGAGTTCATAATTATTTTCAACGCCCATTGTTTTGCAAACAGCACCTTGTCGTCAACTCCCTTCTTTTTCTTGGCTTTATATTCTTTTTTCAATTGCAATCTTTGTTTAAGCATTTTTTCAAGTATCTCGGGGACAAGTCCTTTTTCTTTCAAACAAAACCATGTTCCGTCCGGACTCTTATTCTTTTTACATTCTGCGTGGCTACAATTCAATGTTTCTGGAGAAATATTATGTAATATAATCAGACTAGGGTATAGGGAAGCAAAATCTAGCACGGCAATATTTTCGTGTAGCCCTGCGAGTGGTTCTTTTACAAATGCTCCTTTAAGAGAACGATTAAGTCGTTCTCGTATTTCTCCTTCGTGTGCTTTGTTTGGAGCAATTGTTCCTCGCTTGTAAGCTTCTTTTAACAATAGATCTTCTACTTTTTGTGAAGTGCTACTTCGTGTAACATCTTCTAGTGTTTGAGAAGTTAATTTTGAAAGCTCTACAAATAATGGTAAAAAATCTTCTGCAATTCGTAGAGTCGTTCTTGAATCTTCTAAATTGTAATTAACTAGTCGTTCTAAGTCTTTCTTGTTTTTTCCTTCCCATGCTGAATTTATTTCGTGTGGATAAACTTTTTCTTTTTTGATTCCAAATATTTTATCAGAAACATTTTCAAGATCTAGTTTTACAATGTTAACTGAACCTGTTCGTTGCATAAACTTCATTATTTGGTATGCGTCAATATGTTGTTTTCCTTTTATTGCAGCAGCATTATCAAGTCCGCGTCGTTTAATTCGAATTTTTGCTCCATTCACTAAAAAGTCTTGTTTGAATTTTTCTCCTCTTTTTTTAACATAAGGAAAATCAAAGTTATCTCCGTTGTAAGTGACAATTAAATCAAATTTATTTATTTCTTCTTCAATCTTTTTAAGTAATTCTTCTTCGTCATCAACTAATCCTAATCCTTCAACTTTTTTTGTGTCATAAGAATAAACCTCTCCTTTTCTTCCAGAAACAATTGAAGCCATTATAATTGGTTCTCGTCCAACTTCAAATTTATCGCCAGACCAAGTTTCTAAATCAAATGCTCCGTTAACTAAATCCATTTCGGCATCAACGTTTTTGATTGTTTTTACTTCGTCGCCTTCTACGGTAAGTTCAACGTATCCAGGAAACACTTCTTTGTCAATCAAATATCTTTTTGTGAAAGGGATATCGTATTCAAATTTTTGTACACCCATTTCATTTAATTGTTTTCGTGCTTGTACTATCTCTGAAACTTTTGCAAAAGAACATTTCCAAACTTGTTTTCCATGAATTTCTTTTTTTGTTTCTACTAAGTCCAAAATAGAAAAGTTTTCTGTTCCTTCGAATACTTTTTCTCTTAAATCTTTTATTTGCGCAACATTAATCGGAGTTATGTATAAGTAAGGGGGAAAGTTTCTATCATAATACCAACGACTCTCTTTTTTTTCTTTCACAAAAATCTTTATTTGTGAAAATTCGTCGGTATCCTCATAATTAACATCAAGTAATACTCCTAAAACTTTTTTTTCATTTGCCATACAATAATCTTTTAAGTATCAATAACCATTTAATAATAGCTTTAAAGCGTGATTAAATGGGTAGGCCAGAGAGAGCAAGGAGTAGTAGTAAATCGTCCCGTAGTGCTACTGGAAACGTAAGAACCGATATTCGTGCATTAAATTCGAGTCTTCTCTTAATGACTCAAAAGATCAAATACATTGTACGAAATGAAAAGATCCTTGGAAGAAATCTGATTGTTTTAAACAAAAAATTAAAGAAATTAGATGAGAAAACAGTATCTTCAGATGTGGTAGATGGTAGCGGTGCAGACCTTGATGAAGTAATTGCTTTACAAACAAAAGTTGAATTATTAGAGGCACAAGTAGCGGATCTACAAATGCGCGGTGCGCTAAAAGAAGAGTTAAAAGAACTAAAATATATTATCGATTCGATTAATCCATTAGAATTCGCTACGCTTTCTCAAGTAAAAGAACTAATAGACAAATCAAAGACGCCTTAGCGTATCTAACTAGATTCGTTGCCACTTAAACTAGGTCTCAAATTAACTCGGTAATTTTTTTCGTTTTTAATTGAAACTGCAA
>JABIDZ010000093.1 GCA_018651445.1 Candidatus Iainarchaeum sp.
CGATTAGCAAAGATTAAATTAATCCTAAACTCTGAAGACTTTGAGAACAAAGAAAAACAATTATTAAAAGTAAAAGAGTTGTTTGGAGAATTAAAAGCAGCACTTGAATCAATCAAACTACAAGCTGCGAAAAAATACAATAATGGAATTGATTCAGGATTAAGCGGAAGCATTTTGTCAAAGGCCAAACAATTTATCGATTCAAATCAATTTGTTAACGCAATGTTTGCACTCGAAGGACAAGAAGAAGCACAAAACAACTTGTTAATAGGTATAATCCCGATTCTTGCGATTATTGTCGCAGGAATTATTTTACGACAAAGATTTGCTAAAAGTGAAAAGAAAGAGGATAAAATAAAAAAACAGATTCTTGAAGAATGGGAATAACTATTTTTCCAAATAAATGGTTTGTGTTGGGAAAGCAAATTCGATTTTGGCACTCTCAAATTCTTTTTTAATTTTTAACCCAATTTCGTCTTTTGCTTCAACCATATCCGCCCACGCACCGGATTTGGTAAAGAAAACAACTAAAATAGTTAATGCAGAATCTGCGAATTCGTTAAAAGCAACTTTTGGATCATCATCACACAACTTACAATCGTTAATCGCATTTGTGATAATTTCTTTTGCTTGTTCAATCTTCTTTCCGCTAGTGTTATACGTAACACCTAGCTTCCAAACAGTCTTTCTCTTCTTAGCCGACGAAATATTTGTTATTACGGCGCCCGCCATTTTTGCATTTGGAATAACAACAATTCTTTTATCTAAATTACGAACCTTTGTTTGTCTCAAACTAATTTCTTCAACGGTTCCGATAACTCCATTTGAATCAATCGTGTCACCTAACACAAACGGTCTACTCAAAAGAATTGAAATTCCGCCAAACATGTCTGCAATCGTTTCTTTTGCAGCAAAAGCAAATGCCAACCCGCCTATTCCTAGACCCGCAACGAAAGTAAAGATATCGATTCCGAAACTATCAAGTGCAATAAGCAGCGCAAAAACAATTATTAATACTTTTAGGGTTTTTGAAAGAACCTGGATTATTTGATCATCATACTTAGTTTTTGTTTTACCAATGATTGGTTGTAAGAAAAACTCAAGAAAAGCGTCAATCAATCTAATTACTAACCATGCTCCTGCCACAATCCATAATAATTTTACTACATTAAAAAAATAAAAATTAATTTCGGCTGAAAATGACAAGAAATTATATGCAAATAATAAGCCCACAACCACAATTATGAAAACAATTGGTTCTTCAATAATGTCAATTAATTTATCGTCAAAATCACTCTTTGTTTTAGCAGTAATTCTTCGACCAAAGCCTTTTGTAAAAAACATCACGGTTTTTGCTACTAAAACAAAAATTAATATTGTTGCAAAGAAATAAATCCATGCAAGCACAGGATTACCAAAATATACTTGGGCTAGAATTTCTAAAACCATATCCAAGTTTACAACAAAAACTTTATATTTAGAACAATCGTTTTGATATTATGCAGACAAAAATTGGTTTCTTAAGTGCTGCGGTCGTGCTGATTTTGTCGATTCTTTTTTGGCCAATATACTTTTTTGGCTTGTCTGGACTTGAGATAATTGGTACCGGAATTGCTGATTTAGGCCTTTTTGTAGTAGTTGAACTTGTTCTGATTATCATTCTTGTAATTAGTTGGAAAATCTACGAAAAATTACATTAATGCTTATGTATACTTGCTATTGTGGCACTATTATTGTGGAGTTAGCTTTACAAAATAGAAACCCTTATATATTACCTAAACAGCAATACTAATAGAGCTAGTTTTATAGCAATTTATTGAGGTGAGTAATGGTGAGCAATGTATTATTGGATTTGGGAGTCGACGAAAAAATGAGATTGAAACTCTTAGAAGAAGAAATGAAAATGAGAGAAAAACAACCCGAAGCATGGACAAAAACAAAATTTAGAAAATACGCTAATTTTGGAAGAAACAGACAAAACGACGAAATTGATCAAAAAACGATCAAAAACTAATTATTTAACTAAAAAAAAGAGAATTTAGAGGTTTAATACCTCTACCTTCTTTTATCTAAAACTTTTATTCAATAACTTCTAATTGGCCCATTTTACCAGTACTAACTTGTATCTGGCCTTGGTACTCGCTAGTCCAACCATTAGTAATCTTTACTTTTTTTCCTTCTTCTACTTGTGAACATTGTTCATTCCACAAAGTAACCGAAACCTCGTCTCCCGCAGAGTCTTTAGCAGCACAAGAACAAACTTTTCCCGAACCATTTGCATTAGCAAATTCTCTTTCCTCTCCTTTTGAAACAATTTCTAGTTCTATTTCTTCTACACCCATTCTAGGTTTTAATTCTTTAACAAGCATTTCAACACCTCTAATCAATAGAAAATCAAAATAATTATAAAAGCAAGGGAATAGAAATAAATTGATTAAACATGGGTTTTTTGTTTTTAGATATAGAAAGTTTCGTTGCTCCGCACAATGAGCGTAGTGGCTTAAATCCACATCACGACGAGAGCAAGGTTATTGTTATCGCGTATAATTATTATGATTTGCGTAAAGCGCCGTGTGCTGGTGAGATTAAAGCACCTACTTTTTTGTATGATTGGGTAGAAGGTAGTGAAAAAGAACTTTTAGACAAGTTTTGGGGCATTCTAAAAGAAATCCATGAAAGCGATGATTTCTTGAAAATCGTTGGTTTTAATCAACTAGCTTATGATTTACCATATTTGTTTTCTAGAATGGATTACCACGCAATCGCACACAAACAAGAATTATTTGATATATTATTTTCTTTTCCAAGACATGTTGATCTAGCACAATTAGGAATGGCTATCTCAGAAGACACTAAACGAGACGAAGATTTTAGATGCATTTCTCAGAAAAAGATAAATGGTTATTTTGACATCCCGATTAAAGTAGATAACGGGAAAGACTTGTCAATTTATTATGCTAAAGAACAATATAATTTAATTGAGAAATACGTAAAAGAAGAATTTACTTTCGAATTACTATATCAAAGTGTTCTTGACTATTTTCTTTACGTTAAGTAAATCCTTATAAATCTCAAAGAGCTAATTTTAAACATGGTTCGTCATCGATTTTTAGGCGCAGTATTTGGAGGCAGGGTTTCCAAGCACCCTGGGCAAAAATCAAAAACACATAGTCCCACCGAACACGCGGCTAAACCATTAAGCGCAGGAAGGATCAAAAAAACGATTTCAAATAGATTTGGAACAAAACTTAGTAAATTAAACCTGGACAGAAAGCTTTTAGATATCGAACATTTAGGTCCTTTTGAATATCGGGTTAATGTTGGTCTTACTCCTCCGATAATTTTCAAAATTAATGGACACGCCGTTACTGCACACGGAAATGTAACTCATCCAAAATTTGGCGAGATGATGCGCGAATTAAAATCTATAGTTGAAGGATTTTAATACACATAAAATATTTTTCTCCTAAACTAATACACTATATACATAAGGAATCGAGTTAGTAACTTTCTATCGTTAAAAGATTTTGATTTTTTGGGGTGTTCCTTTTTATATGAGAAAAAATATCTTTGTGTCATTATGACCAACACACACAAAGAAAATGGTGAGAATATGAATTCAGATTCAAGAGAAAGTTTCCTTTGCGGAATACTTAACTGTGGTGGAAAAGCTTTGCGAGATGAAGCAACTGCTTTTCAGAAAAAATTTGTATAAATAAATACAAATAATTTTGCTAAAAAACGGCAGTTTATAATTTTTTTGTAAGCTAAGCTAGATATGAGACTAATTATAACGGGTTCTCCAGGAACAGGCAAAACCACTCTCGCAAAAAGCCTGGGTGAAAAACTTAATTTAACTGTTTTAAACGAAAAAGACTTTGCTCTAAAAAATGGTATCGGTTCTTTTAACGAAGAAAATGAACTAGAAATACCTATTAAAGAATTTGAAGAGAAAGCAAATGCTTTTTTGAAAGAAACTGATGATGTGCTCTTTGAAGGACATGTTGTTTGTGAAGCAAAATTACATGTAGATAAAGCTATTTTGATTCGTGTTGATCCAGAAGAACTAGAAATGCGTCTTGAGAATCGAGGCTATTCTATGGAAAAAATGATGGATAACGTGTTTTGTGAAGGAATTGATTATTGTAAAAAGCAGGTTATTAAGAATTATCCTATAGACAAGATTATTGAAGTTACGTCAAAAGCAAGCATATCTGGGACACTTAAAGCTGTTTTGGCTTCGCTTGGCAAATGAAAGGGTATTTTAAAAATATATTATAGGATAGTTACTTGGGGTTGAAACATTGTACAAAAAAACACTAGCTTTGATTAGTATACTTTTTTTAGTTAGCTTTGTAAGTGCACTCGAATTTCCATTAAGTAATTATGGTTTTAACGAAATCGAGGTTACTGGCGCGTCAATGCGAGAATGTCAAAGTTTTACTCTTGATTTAACTCAACTAAAAGACACGGCTTTTTATTCAGAAGGAATTTTGTCTTTGAAAACAGATTTTATTGGAGAAAAAGGAGATAATTCTTTTATTAGTGTAAAAATTAATTCAGAAAAAGAACAAGTTTTATGGCCAGAATATTTTTCTTGTAATAACGGGTGCTGGGCAAGATTATTTATAGATGATTTATTAGACGATACAAAACTAGTTCGTGTTTGTATTTCGACAGGAGGAAAAACTAGTTCTGCAAAAGTAAATGCTAGTTCTACAATTGGTTTATATGATACGCCAACACTTGAAATAAAAAATACTTCTCCTAGCGAAATTGTTTTAGGACAAAGAGCAGAAATGAATATCATTGTAAAAAATACTGGAACAAAAGACGCAGATGTCTTTGTTCAATTCATTGCCCAAGACTTAAGATCTCTATTAAAAATAACTAGTTTTGATATTGTTGAAGGAGACGCGAGTGCAACCGAAATAATCCCGGCGGGTGAAGAAAAAAGATTCACTTATTATATCAAACCAACTCAAGCGAGTGTATATAATTTACCGGCCGCAGCATTATTCTTTGATAATATTTTTGGCGAAACACAACAAATTACTAGCACACATCCACAGTTAAGTGTTATCGCACCAAAACAAATCGATCTTGTCTTAGTAAGCGAAGGGCTAATCGACAATCAAATGACTACAAAAGTTGTTGTTAGAAATAATTGGGATACTCCGTTTGACGGAAACTTGAGTATTAAACCATATGATTTGCTTACGGGAAATATAATCAAGGTTTTTCTTGACAAAAAACAAGAAAAAGAATTTATTTTTAAAACTAAAACACTCTTACCTGGAAAATATTCTCTTCTAGCGGAAATTGATGCTAATGACACGATATATGTTTCAGATAGCGTGTCTTTTCAAATACAAAGCAAAGACATGACAATTGAAATTGTTATTGCAGTTATCGCGATTATTATTGCGCTTGCGATCTTTTTTAGAATTTATTTTGGAAAATAAAAAAAATAGAACTATTTTTTAGTTGCTTTTTTCTTGGTTGTTTTCTTTGCAGGCGTTTCTTTTCCAAGTGGCCCTTCGCACATTATTTCGTCTTCTACTGGTGCGCCTTCTTCCATTTCTTCAAACTCAGCTATTTCTTCATCATCAAGACCAAGTGCTTTTAGCTTAGCTTTGTGTTCATCAAGATCTATTTGATCGAACTCTTCTCGCCACGCTTTCATGTTAGCAGATTCTTTCATCTGTGCTCCTTCAGCAGGTTTCTTCAATTTTCTTGTAGGCATAACAAAAATATTATCTGTTCCACTTAAAAACCTTACTTCCAAAATTAAAAAGCGAGGGTTTTTATTGCACTGAGTTGTCTTTTATTCATGCCTGCTAAAAGACCGGTTAAAAAAACCTCTGCACAGAGACAACGAGAACGAATTGAGGCATATAATAAAAAAGCCGCAGAGAAAAAAGCACGTAAGGAAACAAAGACCGTTGAAGAAAAGAATCTTTTAAACTTTTTAAGAGCATTTGGAGTAAACGCTAATGCAGTTAAATCAAAGAAGAGAAGTAAGAATAGTGTAACTGTTGTGATTGCAACAAGTCCTTTTGTTAGATATACTTTTCAAATTAGTAAAACAGATATTGCAGGAGAAAAAGTTAGGCATATTCTACCGCGTGGAAAAAAATTAGGAACTAAAAAAGAACAACAACAAATATTATTTGCATTACAACATCCAAAAGCTACACAAAAAATGTTACCTGGATTAAAAGCAGAAATTAAAAAAATAACTGGTCGAAAAAAAGTTGTGAGAAAATCAACTCAAGTAAAAGCCAGTCAAAAACTAAAGGGAAAAAGACTCCGAAGAAAATCATTATAAAGTTTGAAAGCTAGCTTATTCTATGGAAAATGATTATCCTGCAAAAGACAAAACTACTGCTCCGCAAGACCAACAAAATGTTCCGTTTGCGCTCGAACTAAAAGAATTCAAACAAGAGCTAATAATTGCGGGTTATTCAGAAAAAACATTGAAAATGTATCAAATTTATATGCGAGAAGTGCTAAAATTCATAGCCAAAGATCCACAAGAGATCACTGAAAGAGATTTGATAGGTTATTTAGCTACAAAAAAAGAAAAGGGTTGTTCAAATGCAACTTTATCCTTAATACACGCTGCAATGAAGTACTTCTTCAAAACGTATTTGAAAAGAAATATTGTAGATGAAATCAAAACACCTAAAAAAGCCAAGTCCTTACCAAAGATACTTTCAAAACAAGAAATCAAAGACTTGTTCAAAGCAACTCATTTTGGAAGGAATAGATTGATGTTACAATTTATGTATGGTTCGGGTTGCCGTGTGAGTGAAGTAGTAAAAATAAAGGTAGAAGACGTTAATCTAAAAGAACGAACTGCAATGATTCGAAGTGGAAAAGGAAACAAAGATCGATTAATTATTCTTTCAAAAGACTGGATTAAAGGATTAAAAAAATATTTGAAAAAGAAAAAAATTAAGAGTGAAGTTATTTTTAGTAAAAAAAATGGAAAAACATTGTCAACAGACACTGTTCAAAGAATTGTAAGAGAAAGTGCACAAAAAGCGGGAATTAACAAACATGTTACTCCCCATTGCTTAAGACATTCATATGCTACGCATTTACTCGAAGCAGGAACCAATATTAGATATATACAAGCATTATTAGGTCACAGTAGCTTGAATACTACGCAGATTTACACTAACGTTGCTAGTGAGCAATTAAAGAAGGTTGAAAGTCCATTAGATAAACTATAATTAGGTATTTTGACATACCCCCCCTACTTCCACTACTCAAACACACACTAGATCTCGCAAAAGCAATAAAAAACATATAAAATAATTATGTATACTCATATTATAATTAAAATTAAAAGAAATTATTATGTATAAGAGGAGTAGTTATTAGCGTTAAAGTTGTTTTTGAATTATTTTTTGGCAATAGATTTAAATAGTTCTGGGTCTTTCTATAATAAGAGGAGGAGATACAATGAGTATTAAATTATCAAAATTATTCGGAATGGATATCTACGATTCTACAGCAGGATACAAAGGTAAAGTATATGATATAATAATTAATCTTGAAAAAGGAAAATTAGAAACAATTACTACTGAACCATTAAAAGTTAAGACAAAAACTGACGCTAAGAAAATCCTTACTGAGAAGAGTATTCCTTACAAAAATGTTGTTTCAGCAAACGATATTATTATTGTTTCAAGCAAAGGTGTAGTAGCAAGAGAAGAAGCTGCTCCGGCACCAAAATCTACACATACTACTAAATATAGATATAGAAGATAGTTTTCTTCTATTCTATTTCTTTTTTTTAATATATTAAAAAACACTCTTTTTTTATTAGAAACACACATATTCTAGGACACTATTAAAATACCAAAAATATTCGAAAAAACACGTTTTCTAGGACACCTTTTCATAAACAAAATAAGATAGAAAGATATTAATATTAGTTATATATTATATTTATACATAAGAATGTTTTGATTTTTATATTATATAAGTAACGGAAGTGTTGGGTGTGCCAGTAAGAGGATATTTTGTTCAATATCGTTTCATTTTACCTGAAACAGTTAAACATTCGTCATATACTTATCAAAAACTATTTAGAGCGATTTATGGTTATACTCAAGCAGTTTACAAATCAAATGGTAAAACATACAAATATCATCGTCCAGGAATCCTTTCTACTTTTCCTTATATTAGACCTGGAAAGAATTGTGTTATTGTTCCTCAAAAAGCATTTCAACCATTACAAGAGTTTTTTAAAACAGGGCGTAATCCTACGCATAATTGGACGGTTAAAGGAGACTGGAAATGCACTTATTTTTTGAATGAAAAGGATGTAGAAGACAAGTTAATCGTTTCTGCGTTAGAAGACATGGTTTCAAGGAAGTATATTGGTGGAACCGAAGGATTGGTTAAAGTATCTGCTGAAATGAAGAGAGCTATTGAAAAAGGCGCAGATCAATCATATATTAATAGCTTATTAGTTGAAGCAAAGACTATTGTAGATCAAGATTGGTTTCGTGAAGTATATTCTCAATCAAAAGAACTAGCTGAATTCTATGAAAATTATAAGAAATTAAAGTGATTTCTTACTCTAAATTTTTCTAAAACCGTTTAAAATCTATTAAAACACGTAAACTAATTGCTTTTCTTTTTCGCGTGCTTTTGGAAATAATGTCCTAGAAACTGTGTGTTTTTGATACTTTACCTTTCATCAATATATGTGGATTTCAATCAAGCACTTATTTTTTGTTCAATAGTTTCTTTCACTTTTTTTTGTTCGCTCAATTTAATTAATAAGTCTTTTTTACGCCATTTTCTTCTTCCACCAATATTACTTGTCTCAATAAGGCCTAAATCAACCATTGTTTTCAAATAAGGATATAAACTACGCTCATTTTTGTATTCTATTTGAAATAAGTCCCATATTCTTCGTTGTATTTCATTCATATCTATCCATTCATCGTATGGAATAACACTCACTAGATGATATGCTTGTGTGTGTTCATTACAGTTTATTACGTCCCAAATGGACACTATTTCAGTCTTTTCCTTGGTTTTTGGCAGTTCTACCTCGTTTTCTGAATAGATTCCTTGATCTACTATATCTTTAACCTCTTGTGTTGTTGGCTTGAATAATTGTTTAATAAAATTTATTAGATTCATCATTATTATTATGATAGTAATTACTTAAAATACTTACGGTAATGAACTGCCAATACTGTAATGAATAGTAATTACCACTTTTTATGATTTGGGTCCAAAGAGAGGGACATAAATACAATATTTTTTCAAAGTTATTATTAATGCTGATAAAACAACTTTTTTTGAGTTAAAGTGATGGTAGTGGTTTGTTGAGTTTTTGTTATTTTGTGCTTTTTACTGTTTTGAGTGTTTTTATGATTGAAAGTGATGTGCTGATTTTGTGATGTTTATGTAAGGTTATTGTTTTGTTTTCTAGTTTGTAAATATAGTTATTAATTGAGACAAGTAATTATCAAAGGATTGTCTTTAAGTTGAAAAACAGTCTTTGTGAGTATGTATAATTAGGCGTATTTTTGCTATTATTGGCAAAACAAGGAAAAGGAGTGGTTTGTGATGTGTGTTATTTTGTTAAATATTAATAAGATTTAGTAGTGGGGAGAGGATTTGAACCTCCGACCTTTGGGTTATGAGCCCAACGGGCACTCCAGGCTGCCCTACCCCACTATATTTATGACCCTTTTACTCCAAATAAAGCAAGAAACGAGTCTATTCCACAATTATAACTTAGTTATAGCTGTAAAATCTGATTCTATTTTAATTTAAGAACTTAAATCAAATTTCATTTGATTTTATTCTTTTTTCCCAGTTGTTCTGAGCTATTTTCATTTGTCCTAGTTTATGTGTTTTTTACTCATTAATTTGGTTCAAAAACACCATTTCAGACTCAATTTTAACGATTTTTTTACTTATTTCCTTTTGTTTTTGTGGATTATTGTTAGAATCCATTACTCCGCCACATGAAGGGCAAATGAAATTGTATTCTGCAGCAACTTCAAATGGGAGTCTTTCATTACAATTATTGCAATCGAAAAAGTTATAATCTCCTTCTAAAGCCTGTTTTTCACCTAATTTATCTAAAACATCTTGTTGTTGCTCAATTACGATGGTTGCAAGCCTTTTCTTGCTTATTTCCCAAGTATAATTATACCACCCAGTCTTCTGATTCCTGCTCTTTTGGTATATCGCAATGCCTCTAAAATGCAATTTATTCAATAATGCTCTGATTTCGGTAACCTTCAAATTCATTTTCTTTGATACTTCTTCATCTGTAAACGCTTTTCTTTTTCTCTCACAGATCTTTATCATATTAATAATCTCTGGTCCGCCCATAGTCTCCAGAAAGTCCTGGACAGAAGGCAATTCGGTAAGAGATTTTTGAGGCATAAAATAATTCTTGCTCAAAACTATTTTAAACTGATAACCTTTTTTCCTCTTTCTTGAGGTATAATCTCGCGTTTAGCAGTTCTAAACTTTTTTTCCAGTTCCTTTCCGTCTTGTAATCTATCTAAAACAACAGCTAACGCAGCTATTTCACTATGTGGTTGATTAGTAACCGATATATTGTAATTAGATAATTTGTAAACATCTCGCTCAACTTTCTGGGAACCAATAATAATACATATTTTGTCTGCCTTCTTTATATCGGCTTCTTTTTTATGGATCTGTTCACCATACATAGTTAAATGAACTAAAACAAACTTTTTTTCTTGTAGTTTTGTTAATTCTTTTTCCCATTCATTAACAAACTCAACTTTGAATGGCCCGCCCCAGCGTTCAGTTATGTCATCCACACTTTTCTTCATGCTAGCGTCTTTTTCACCACAAACAATGATTTTGCTTGCTCCAAAGGCTCTTGCAACCATTGAACAATGGCTAGTAACACGATAATCTCTTACTTCTCGATGACCATATCGGAACACAATAATTTCTTTTACCATAATATGATATTAATTACGAAGGTTTTTATTTGTGTTAATCGTTTATAAATCATGTTAATTACGACCACAGAACAACTTCCTGGAAAAAAGGTTTCAAAAATTATTGGAATTGTTAAAGGTAATGCTATTCGATCGCGTGGAGTCGGAGGGCATTTAATTGCAGGAATAGAACGTGCATTTGGTGGTGAAATAACCGCGTATTTAGAAACAATGAATACTGCAAGAGACGAAGCAATTAAGCGGATGGTTGAAGATGCAACCAAATCTAAAGCAGATGCTATAGTTAATGTGCGTTTAGTTACAAGTGAAATAATGGTTAATGCTGCCGAAGTTGTGGCATATGGTACTGCAGTAAAATTAAAATAAATCGTATTTAGAATGATTTATAAGGCTTTTTAGAGCAGATTTCATTATTGGTGAGCTAAAACAAAGTTTTCTTACCAAAAGAGCTGCACAAGGTCCCGTAGCTCAGCTGGTAGAGCACTGGACTTTTAATCCAGGTGTCCAGGGTTCGAATCCCTGCGGGATCGCTTATATTTAAATCTAATTTGGTGTTTTTAATGGTACAAAGAATATTTAAGAAAAAAACTACTTCTAAAATAAATCACAAAAATACGCTTGAAACAATTGAAGAATCGGTTTTGGATTCAGGTAAAGATGTTGATGTAATCCGAGAAGAGGTTATTGATGCAGGTAAAGATGTTGATGAGATTAAAGAAGATGTTGATGAGATTAAAGAAGATGTTGATGAGATTAAAGAAGATGTTGATGAAATAATTAAGAAGCAAGATTCAATTCTTAAAAAATTTAAATCGCGACTTAAACCAGACAAATTTGCGTTTGACGATGTTGCGCAGCAAATTGTTGGAGCAATAATTGTATCTTCTCCGCTTGCCGTAACAGAAGAGGTATGGAGATTAGCAGGAGCACTCGATATTACTAGATTAATTTTAATGGTAGGGATAACAATAACTTTTGATATATTATTGATTTATTATACAAAATATCAAAGGGTTGAAAAAGAAAAAGTCTTGAAATTTTTTCCCGTGCGTTTAATCTCGTTATTAGTAATTTCTTATATTGCAGCGACCATAATCTTGGTTTTGTTTGGAGTTATCTTTGGTCAAGTAAATTCTGTGTTCTGGGCAATCAAATTAATACTTTTTGTAGGATTATTTGCTAATATTGGTGCGGGAGCAGCAGACATATTGAAGTGATTTTATGCCGATAGCAATGAACTTTAAGATTTGTGATAACTCTCCTGATTGTTTAGGTGTAACCGCGTGCCCAACAAAAGCGCTCTATTTTGATAAAGACAAAAAGTCTTTGATTATTGATAACTCTAAATGTATTAATTGTGAAAAATGTATTCTTGTTTGCGAGGTTGGTGCAATTAGATTTGCAAAGGACAATAAAGAATTAATTAGAATCAAAGAAGAAATTGACAACGACCCAAGAAAGGTGTCTGATTTGTATGTTGATCGCTATGGTTCTGAACCACAAGCAAAAGAATTCTTTTGTTCAAATGAAAAGTTTGATATACAAATATTACAATCAACAAAACCAACAATCGTAGAATGTTTTGATGACGAGTCAATTCACTGTTTGATACAATCAATTCCAATAAAAGAGTTGCTTGGAGAAGCAGATGTCGTTTATAGAAAGTTTGCAGTTGAAAATCAAGAGTTTAAAGAAAGATATTCGATAAAAGAATTGCCTTGTTTATTATTTTTTAATGAAGGAAGGTTAACTGGAAAGATAGAAGGGTTTTATTCTGTTGAAAAAAAGCAAGAGCTAATTGACAAACTAAAAGAATTCAAGTAAAAAACAAAGCATTTTAAATTCTCTTTAAGCAATTTTATTTACAATTGGTCCCGTAGCTCAGTTGGTAGAGCACCAGACTCTTAA
>JABIDZ010000021.1 GCA_018651445.1 Candidatus Iainarchaeum sp.
GATACTCCGCCACCATATATCAACAGTCCCGTACATATGGGTCACGCTAGCACTTACACTATCATGGATTTTATTGCTCGCTTCAGACGAATGCTAGGACAAGAAGTTTTGTTCCCACTCGGCCTTGATCAAAATGGTTTACCAATAGAAATTAGTGCAGAAAAAAAATACAATGTTGATTTTACAAAAATCTCTCGCGAAGAAGCAATTGGTTATTGTAGAAGATTACTTGATGCAACAACTGCAGAAAGTATTGACTCTTTTTTTAAAAGTGGAATTGGATTTAGTTCTTGGAAAGACGGAGAAAACATTAGTGATATTTATCAAACAGATTCTCCCACTTACCGTGCATTAACACAAAGCACATTTATTGATCTTTGGAAAAAAGGTTTGATTTACGAAGACAACAAAGTTGTTAATTGGGACCCTAAATTACAAACAACTGTTGCCGACGCAGAAATCGAGTACGAAGACCGACCAGGTTTTTTCCACGATATTGTTTTCAAAGAAAAAGAAAGCGGAGAAGAAGTTATTATCGCAACAACAAGACCCGAACTACTTTGTACTTGCGGAATGGTTATTTACCATCCTGATGACGATCGATACAAACACTTAGAAGGAAAAACTTTAATCACACCTTATTTCAAAATCGAGGTCCCGGTTAAAGCACATCCAATTGCAGAAATAGATAAAGGAACCGGAATCATGATGATGTGTTCTTACGGAGACCTAAATGATATTAGATTTTTTATCGAACAAAAAATCAAAGGAGCTGTTGCTATTAACGGAGACGGAACCTTAAATGAAAACGCTGGTGACTTAGCGGGTTTAACAATTAAAGAAGGACGAGAAAAGATTGTTGAAGCGCTAGAGAAACAAGGTTTGTTAAAAGACAAAACACCTACGCAAGCACATAGAACTCCGATTAGCGAGCGAAGTGGCGCAGCAATTGAGTTCATCGAAATGAAAGAATTCTATTTGAAACAACTTGACTACAAAGACAAGATGAAAGAAATTGCTAAAAAAATAAATATTTATTCGCCAAAATCAAGACAAATTCTACTCGATTGGATTGAAAGTGTTTCAATTGATTGGCCGATTTCAAGAAGACGATATTATGCTACAGAAGTTCCTATGTGGAAATGTACTAAATGCAATGAATATGTTTTAGCAGAAAAAGGAAAGTACGTTCAACCATGGAAAGACAAGTACGAAGGAACATGTAAATGTGGTTCAACAGAATTTGTTGGAGAAGAAAGAGTATTTGATACTTGGTTTGATTCAAGCATTTCTCCATTATACATTCTTGGTTATGAACGAAACCCCGCGTTCTTTGCAAAACACAATGTTTGTTCGCTACGACCACAAGGAAAAGAAATTGTTCGAACTTGGTTGTATTACACGTTATTGAAAGACTATTTGTTAACTGACAAAATAATTTTTGATGATGTTTGGATACACCACCATATCGTTGATGAAAAAGGATACAAATTTGCTAAGCGACGCGGAAACGGAATTGATCCTCACGACGTAATCAAAAGATTCGGTGCAGCTCCATTTAGACTTTGGTGTGCTCTTGAAGGAAACTTAGATAAAAGTGATTTTAGGTGTTCTTTCCAAAGAATTGAGGGAACTGGAAAAGTTCTTGACAAATTTTGGAATGTAAGTAAATTCGTTTCAATGTTTGAATTAAACAAAGATGAAAAAGATGTTGAATTAATGGAAATTGATAAATGGATTTTGAGCGAAGTTGATGCACTAGCAAAAGATGCGCAAGAAAAGTTTATGACATACGATTTCCACAATCCGGCCGTACGAATAATGAATTTTATAAAGGATGAATTTGCTTCAAATTACTTAGAAATTGTTAAACGCAGAGCATACAATAATGATGAAAACGTTAAATTCAGTGAGAAAGAAAGAAACGGAGCAGTACAAACTTTGAGAAACGTTCTAAAAACAATTTTAGAAATAACTTATCCTATTGAACCAGCAATGAACTACTATATTTACAAAGAATTGTTTGGCAAAGAAATTCAAAAACAAGCTTGGCCTAAAAGCGGAAAAGAAGCTAGCGAAATTGTTAGCGAAGAACTAATGGAATTCAATTCAGCTATTTGGAAAGCTAAAAAAGATAACGAGCTTTCATTAAAAGACGGTGTGAAAAGTGTAATTGCTCCAAAATCACTCGCAAAAGCAGAAAAAGAACTAAAAGCAATGCACGGAATCGAAGAAATATCTTTTAGTGGAAAAGAAACTAAAGTTACTGTGAAATAATCACGACAAAACAATTAAATTTCTTCGAATCCATAACTATTAAATGAAACGAAGAAAATTTTTGGCAAGCCTCGGTGCATTTACTGCGGCACTCGGAAAAGGGAGAAAAGCAAATGCATCAAGAACAAACTTGAAATTTGATCCTGATGCTAGACCGTTTACTGCTAAAGTGCGACGACCACCCATTCATAAATCTAAAAGACATAATTATCAAACAATCAAAAAAACAGTTACAGAACAAACTACTCAATTAGATGCGGGTGAACGAATAAAACGTAAAAGAGTACAAGAAAATATTTTACAAAGAATCCATAATTATGTCCCTATAACTTATTCATTGGAACGTGCAATACAAAAAGAACTAGTTTTCGAGTCAATAAAAACAAATGCAATTGATGCATTACATAATGCCTTTTCATCTGAATCAAAAAGAGATATCGAAGCTGAAATAGACATGTTAATTTCACCCGTAGTTACATACCCGCTTGAGATTATAGATCGAGTTACAGAACACATGACACATAAATTTAGCACGAAATATGCCAAAATCGAAAGAAAGTAAGCTTTAATAATTCCTTTTCCTTTTCTTTTACAGATAGAATGAAGAAAATACTCGCATTATTAATGGTGTTACTTTTTATTGGAAGTACACTAGCAATTTCTCCTAACGAAGCTACGTCTTTTGTTTCTACAACAAACAATTATTTATTAGACGGAGAGAATGCACGCGTTTTACAACCCACTGTAATGGTGTCTTACAAAGGAAGCGATTATTGGATTGTTACAGGAGTTAGCGGAGACGCAACAAGTATTTATTTACCAATTAATAATGACAAAAAAGAATTGGCAAACAAAGCGATAGAAGTTCGAGAACTCATAAAAACAAGTATTATTTTGAGTAGAACTTATTCTTTAAAATCACAGTACTCTGTTGGAGACTGGCCTTTTTCTCATCCGATAAAAACTAGTTTTTATGATTTAGAAAATGCATTCAATAATCTTTCTCCAAGCGTAACATCTATTTCAACTGCGCTTGCAACAATTGATGGCGCGGATGCATTAGAACTAAAAGCAACACAAGTAAAAAATCTGTTAGAAGAAATCCGTGTTGAAAGTAAAAATGTAGCAGATAGTATTTCTGACGGAATAGAATTTGAGAAAAACTATTTTACTAATCCAGATACAAACGCAACTATGTTATATGAAACAAGGTTTGATGATTATTTTGAAGGAATCGATAATTACAAAGTTAAATACAATGAATTGAAATCAAAGATTGATGTTCTAAAACAAGATATTGCTGCATTCGAAGGAATCGAAAATAATCAAAAAGAATTTTATATCAAAGTTCTTCAAATGCCTCCTGAAACAATTACTTTGAATTCTCTTTTCACACGAACAGAACAAACAAAAACATTAATCGAAGAAATTTTTAATTCAAGTAAGAACATTGAAAACTTGGTATTGAATCTTGGAACACGAGTTAGTCGAAATGAAGCTTGGCAAATACTATATGCTAGCGACGATGAAATCGCAACTATCAACTCTAATTTTAGTTCTCTTTCTGATGCCGCAGAAGCTATTCTTAAAGAAGACAATGTAGATTATTGGAAAGACCAAGACAGCGTTGATGCATTAAAAATTAATTGGAATCAAGCAAAAACAAAATACAATAATTCGATTTATGAAAAAGCAATTAGTTTTGGAACAGATGCAAAGAAAAATGCTAAAGCTATTCTTCGCGCTGGCGCACAAGAACCAGTAGTTGATTCTGGTGAATTAATAACACAGATAATAATTGTTTTGGTTGTAGTATTAATAGCAATATTTGTAATTGAAAAATTCATATTACATAAAAAGAATAAGGACCAAATGGAATTTGAAGATGATGAAAATGAAGAAGATTACTAGTTTATTTTTTTTGATAACACTTATGCTGTTAATCGGGATGGTTAGCGCACAAGTACTAGTAAATACGTCTGTTGATAAAACAGAATTATCTAGTAACGAAGTAGCTTATTTGACAATACAAATTCGAAATGAAACAGACGCTGACTTAGAAAATTATTTATTGCGACTTGAGACTAGTAAGAGTTTGATCTTTTTAGAGAATCAAGATAATTACTTGTTGACCGAAGTCGATGTTATTCGTTCAGGAATGAGTAGAGAAATAAAAGTTCGTTTCAAAGCGGTTGATACTAGCGAAGAAACTGGCGAGTTATTTGTTTATTATGGAACTGAGCACGAATTCGTTGCAGGAACTTTTGTTAAGACAATACAATTACCTGTTGGCGTAAGTACGAGTGCACTTAAGAAGAACACTAAACAAGGAGAAGCTGTTTATGTGGATTTTGAAATGCACAATTATTCTGGAAAGGATTTACAAAACGTTGGTGTTTCGGTTTTGGCGCAACAAAACTTTACTATTGTAACTCCTGAAGCAATTCTACAAGTTATGCCTGATGGGAATAGATTTGTTAGAACTTTTGAAGTTCTCGCACCACTCGAAGCAGAAGGAGAACACAATATCATTTTGACTTATGGCTTTTTTGATGAGACCGGAGCACATTATTTCGAAGAAAACTTTGTTGTTTCATTTGAAAAAGAAAATAACTTGTTACTCGCAGGAATCGGGATCATTATTCTTATTGCTGCAGTATTGATTTATGTTAGCAAATCAAAAAGACCTGCTAGCGAAACAGGAAAAGATGTAAAAGGTACTGGCGAATAATAAAACTAACTTCTTTTTAACTCATAATAAAAATCAATAACTTTTTCTTTTGTTATTAAGTGTGTCGCTTCTTTTTCATCATATTTGGTAAAACCATTCTTTTCCAAGACTTTTGAAGATGCAGGATTATTCGAATACGCAATCGCGTACAATCGATTGATATCAAATTCTTCAAAAAATCTTTCAACAAACAACTTTACCGCTTCAGTTACATAACCTTTGCCCCAATAATCTTTCCCAATCCAATAACCAAATTCAACTTCTGATTTTTTGTAATCAATCCCTTTAGTTCCAACAACCCCAATAATCTCTCCATCAACTACAATTTCAAAAACTAGATCTTTTTTGTTTTTGATATCTTCACACATTATTTTTACAAACGCTATTTCTTTTTCAAGCGTTAATGTTTCAAAAGTAACATGCGGATTACCTAAACCAAATAATACCTTTTTGTCTTTAATCAATTCAAGTAATCGTTTAGCATCTTCTACTTTTAATTCTCTTAATTCGATCATTTTATCACTAAATATTTATTTCTACAACGTCTTTGTTATGCAATTCGTATTCTGGACCTACGCGTTGTCCAGGGAACTTTGTTGAACCCCAAACTTTTGCATTCTTTAGTTTTTTTGCAAAGTCTTTGTGTAAGTGCGTAGCAAGATCAAATAGAGTCGAACCTTTTGGCAGAGACATCGGTTCTTTTAGCTCAACTTCTTTACCTGGTTTTTTTGTGTACACAAGAATCTTTCCAATTAAGAGGAAAATTTGGTCGCGTAGATCAATCAATGAGTGATCCGTAACGGTTCGTGTGTTTAGAAACATTGTTGGCTTGTACACGATGCTGTTGTCTAGCGCTTCGCTAACTTCCCCTAACGATTTTATTGGACCAGAAACAATTACATTTGAATTCGCGTAACTACTTGATTTTAGGTAACCTATTAACTGATCTTTTGGAAAGTTTAGATATTCTTTTCCAGATATTTGTATTCCTCGAAAAGAAGAAACTTTTACTTTTATTGGAGGCTTTGTTTTATTCAAATAAATTTTTGAGTCTTCTAGTTCTTTTACAATTATTTTTTGATCATCGCTTTTTCCAACAATAATGATTGCATCTGCATTCCTAATTAATGAAATAATTTCTCGCCCATTTGATTTTCCTTTTGACGACCCCTCTATTAGCGCCGGTAATTCAACCATTTGTATTAACGCACCTTCATAATGAATCATTCCTGGTTCTGGTTTATAGGTTGCGAAACCATAATCCGTTACTTCTGCGATTTCTTTTCCAACTAGTTTGTTTAATAACCAACTCTTTCCAGTATTTGGTAAACCAACTATTACTACTTGTCCAACTCCATCTTTTTTAACATACATTGTTGGAGCGCTACCTTTTTTTGAAGTACTTGTTTTTGCGCGCTCAAGCTTTGATTTTAGAGTAGAAATTTTTCTATTAACCTCGGCTCGCAGGTTTTCTGCGCCCTTATGTCCTGGCGCAGTAGACTTCATTTCTTGTAAAGCAACTAGCTTATCTTCATCAGTCTCAGCCGCGTAAAACTTTTTCTGAGCTGCAGCAAATTCTAAAGAAACATTTGATGGCATTATATCACAAATAAAAAGGATAAAAAAGAATTATAAACGTTGATTTTGATATTAGAAATGCCCGCCGGCAACAGCATCTCGTAATACTTGATCCGCTAAGTCAACCAACTTTCGCGAGACCCCATCAACTTTTTCATGTTCAGATAAAGTTGCACGCGTATTAGCCCCGACATTTAAACGAATTCGCCGATTACCAATTTCTACAACTACTTCAAAATCTACCCCACCATATCGCGGCGCATGCACACCCACCTTCACTTTTTCAGCGGATGCTTCAATTAAGTGTCTACGCAACTCGTTTTTGACCCGTGTTCTAAACCGTTTTGTCAATACATTTTGTACAGCTTGGTGCCTTTCAGCCGTAATAGCCATCTTTCCGCGCGAATGCATCCCTGCATTAACTCGTCCTCGATTTCCACCATGGAATCTTCCTTTCATAGTAAAATAAGATTCTTTTCTCCTTAATAAAGATTATCTTAGAAAAACTAGTTTTTCACTGCTTTTAACACAAATAATTCTTCGAAAAAGATTTTCTTTTGTGCAACAATTTCTACGTTCATTCCTTTCGCTTCTAGGATTGAAGTTACTTCTTTTTCGTCATTTAGAGAAGACACCAATAGGAACAGAATTCCTTTCTTCGCAAGATACTCGTAAAACTCTGCAAGGAAAATATCTATTATTTCTCGGCCTTTTTTCCCACCATCAAGATCCTTCCATTTTATTTTGTCACTTGGAACATATGGTGGATTAAACGCGATGAAATCAAATCGCTCAGTTACATCTTTTCGAACAAAATCAAATAGATCACCTTGGAAAAAAGTTATTTTATCAGCAATATCTTTGTTGTTTTCCATCGCAGTTTTAATCGCATCCGGATTTAGATCTACCGCAGTAACTTTTTTTGCACCGGCTTTTGCCATTGCTTTTGTTTGTATTCCGCCACCAGTACCCAGATCCAAACAGTTTCGTCCTCGCAGGTTCTCAACTAAAATAGCATCTTGCAATAAAAAAGAATCTTCTTGTGGTTCATAAACTTCCATGCAATCGCCTACTAACCACTATTGTGCTTTTGCTTGTTCTAAGATTTCATTAAACTCATTTGTATATGCTTGTGCTAATGCATCATCTAAAACAAGCATTAGGTTTTCATCGTTTCTTGTGTCAGCATTTTGAGAATAATTAAATGAACCAGTTAAAATCTTTTTTCCATCGATTACAATGAACTTGTTGTGCATTGCACCACTTCCTTTTCGTATAGCAACTTCAATTCCTTCTTCTATTAATCTTTCATCTTCACTATACTGATTTGAACTCTGCAAATAATCAAAAACTATGCGCACAGTTACTCCGCGAGCCTTTGCGTTTACAATCGCATCTGAGATTTCTGTATGCGTAAACGAATAAATTGCGAGGTCTATCGACTCTTCAGCAGAATTAATTTGTTCAATCAGTTTTTCTGAACAATTATCTTCTGGACAGAAAAACACTTGTAGTTCTTCGCTTGGAGTTAGCGCACCAAGCGCTGAATCAAATGTATCAAGATTTATTTCTCCTTCTCCAAAAGAATATAATCCTAAAAAAGAATCGTGCTTTACATAGTCAACTATTCCTATTGACATTACACAAACGATAATTAAAAAAATCCAACCGCTCTTTGTTACAAAACCCATCTAACCACATATTATTTACATCACACTGCTTTATATTTATTGCCCGCAAAAAGTCATTAGTGGTTAGATGCTAATAGATGTACACGCACATTTGGACATGGTTTCCAAAAAAGACTTAGAATCCGTGATTAACGAAGCAACAAAAAATAAGATTGGCAAAGTTATTTCTTGTGCTACTTCTTTTGTTTCAAACAAAAAAAATATAGAACTTGCTAAAACTTATGATTCCGTAGACGCAGGAATCGGGTTGTATCCGTTAGATGCGCAAGAGTTAAGCGAAAACGAATTAGAACATGCATTTGAATTTTTTGAAACCAAAGTTAAAACCGCAATTGCTATTGGCGAAGTTGGTTTAGATTATAAATACGCTAAAAGTGAAGCTGAAAAAGAAAAACAACAAGATGTTTTTAGGCAATTTATTTTGTTTGCAAAAAGATTTGACAAACCTTTGATTGTACATTCAAGATATGCACAAAGAGATGTTCTAAGGTTACTAGAAGAAGAAAAAGCTAACAAGGTTTTGTTACATAGTTTTGTTGACTCACAAAAGTTAATGAACCGTGCATTTGACAATGATTTTTTTGTTAGCGTTGGATTAAATGTTCTTGAAAACGAGTTAGTACAAGAACGAGTAAAGAACTTTCCATTAAATAGTTTGTTACTCGAAACTGATTCTCCAATTCGTTTTAGTGGAGAACGTGCAATGCCAAAAGATATTTTGCGAGTGGCTAATAAAGTAGCAGAACTTAAAGGGATTACGCTAGAACAAGTTGAAGAACAATTAGAAAAAAACTTCAAAACGCTTTTTGGATAGTTTTTAGAGAGGATTTAAAAGCTTTTCAGAAGCAAAGATTTCTGTGAACTTAACAAAGTTCACGTACCCGTTAACGAAAATTCTGTAACAACAGAATTTGGGTTATGTGATAAAATGATTATTGAAGTTTTAGCAGGGATTGCCGTAGTACTAGTTGCAGGGCATGTATTGATTACTTTCGTCGGAAAAAACGATAAATATCATAAACAAAATCACAAGTGGAAAGTACATAATGCTGAAGTTGTTAACCCGGTTGTTGTTAGCGAACGCACGGTTGTTCACGAAACTAATGAACAAGAATTTTTGAATTATGGAAAAGTAATTGCTAATGAACAAAAAATAAAGGTTTTGAATCAACGACTAGGTAATTTAGAACACACCACGGCAACTATTGCAAAGACACAAGTTGAATCTTTCCCTATCGAAGAAGGAAAAGTAGATATTGAAAAATTTGATTTTAGAATAAAAGTTTTAGAACAACAAATAGATGATATACAAAATCCTAAACCAAAACCGGATACTTTCTACGGACAAAAAAACGATCCAATGGAAGCAACAATACAATCATTAGTTTTTAATTCTAAGAAAAAATAAATAAAATAGTGAGCAAAATGAAGATCCCCAAACACAAAAACCCTTGTTTTGACTGCGGAGCACTTTGTTGCAAAGGAGTTGCGGTCCCTATTAGTACACCAAGAAGTAAAAGCGATTGGGACGAGATTCGATGGTTGGTTGCACATGAGCGCGTACAAGTATTCAAAGACCATGAAAATGATTGGTTAGTAGAATTCATGACTCCTTGTGAAAAATTAGATGAAAAAGATGCATGTAAAGTTTATTCTATTCGACCAAAGATTTGTCGTGACCACGAACATGATGAATGTGTAAAGAACGGAGAAGAAGCTTATCACAAAATTATTTTCAGACACTTAGAAGACGTTGATGCATACCTCGCAAAAAGAGAACTTAAAAAACTAAAACGGAAAAAATAACTATTTTGCATCCAATTCAAGTTCAATTGGACAATGATCTGAATCTTCTACGTTTGCAAGTATTTCGGACGAAACAATTTTCTTTTCTAGTTCTTTACTCGCAACAAAATAATCTAACCGCCAACCAATATTTCTTGCGCGACAATTGAATCGATACGCCCACCACGTGTAATTGCCACCCTCTTGATTAAACATTCTAAAAGTATCTAGATAACCTTTATCTAATTGTTCTGTGAACGAAGTTCTTTCTTCAATTGAAAAACCTGGATTTTCAGTATTCTGTTTTGGATTAGATAAATCAATTTCTTTGTGCGCAACGTTTAAGTCCCCACAAAAAATAACTGGTTTCTTTTTACGAAGATTTTCACAATGCTTGATTAATTGTTCATTGAACTCTAGTTTTTCTGCTAAACGAAGAAGACCGTGCTTTGAATTTGGAGAATAAACATTTACTAAATAAAAATCTGCAAGTTCAAAGGTTTGTACGCGACCCTCATCATCAAATAGTTTCATTCCAAAACCTTTTTGTACACTCAAAGGTTCTATTCGCGAGATTATCGCAGTTCCAGAATAACCTTTTCGTTCAGCTCCATTCCAATACGTTTTATAACCGCTAAACGAACCAATCGCTCTTATCTCATCAGGCGTGTCATCATCGTGAACCTTTATTTCTTGTAAACAATAAATGTCTGCACCTGATTTATTAAAAAATTCTAGAAAGTCTTTTCGCATTACTGCTCTTATTCCATTAACATTCCAAGAAATTATCTTCATAACAGAAATAAAGTGAAAGAAGTTAAAAGGCTTCACTTATGTGCACGTCTTCTAATGATCCCACGCGTTAATTTTAGATCAATTATTTTGTGAGCAAAATTTTCTCTTAAAATATCAAGATTCATATTAACCCAAATCTTTCTTTTTCGATTATTCTTTAGAATATCGATTGTTTCTTTTATTTTATCTTGTTGTATCTCAAATTTATCAAGAGCAATTAATTTGAAATTGTACTTTTCTATATCACTACAAAAAACAGGATACGTGTAAACAACGGGGATTAAACCAGATGCTAGAACTTCTAGCAAGTTATTTCCAAACCCTTCTATTTCACTAAAATATGTTGAGAAACCACCTAACTTTGCAAATATTCTAGGATACTCTTCAAATTTAATATCGGTTTTTTTGTAATAATCTTCAGCGAATTCTAGAAACACTTGTTGATCTGGAAATTTCTTTTTTAGAGCCAAATATTTTCGACGCAATTGTTGTTTAGACCCGTCTTTATCATCATTTCCTGAAATAAAAAAGAACAAAGACTTCTTTTTCTTTCTCCGCTTATTTGTTTCGGCTAATAATTCAAAACAATATTCTAATGCAAAATCTATTCTCTTTCGTTTAACTATCCTTGTGTGTTGCAAACAAAACAAAGTGTCTTTTAGAGATGTGTTCTGTTCGATTAAATATTCTTCTAGAGAAAAATCTCTTAAGAATTTAACAAAACCATCTTTTTCTTTTTTTAGATCATTAAAACTCTCAATGAAAGTATCGGTTGTGTTGTAAATAACATCGTTGTTCATTGAAATATTTTCAAAAAAATCTTTCTTCATTTTTCCAAGTTGCAAAAAGTACTTTTCTGCTATTCTAAATTGTCCACTATTAATGAAAAAGATGTATTCGGGATATGGCCCTGGAATGCCTTGTAATAAATAACGTTCAATATCTTGTGGTGGGTTTGCAAAATGTTCTCTTTCCATGTGTGAGTCGTGCCACCACAATAAGTACTTTGGAGTTTTTTGTTTTCTTTGTAATCTGTTTCTATAAAACCTTGAGAGTGCAACTGCTAAAATAAAATTTACTGGATGACACGTATTATGTGCAAGGATTACATCAATTTTATTTTTTTCTACAAAGTCTTCGATTATTTGAACTGCATCTCGCAATTCATTTTCTATTCGCTCACTTATATGCCCGCCAAAACCATGTTTGAATTTTTGTGTTGCTAATCGGTTACCATTAAAACCATCTAAGAACAAATTGTTTGTAGTAATGTTTTTGTCTTTCTTACCACTTTTACCTACCAGATAAAAAATATTTTCTTTTGGGATTTTCATGTCATTAATCATTACGCTTTCTATTTGTTTCATTACGATTGATACGCCATCAGGCAAACCAAATCGTGCATGTAGCATTGCATAGCGAAGTTTTGGTATATCTTTCTTATGATATTTTTTGTAAACTACATCTGGTAAAGTACTTGAAGGCATTAAATGTTTAGATGTGCTAACTTTTATAAATTCTTTTTCATTTTTATGAAAATTGTCCGAAAAAAGCCTTTTGCTTTTTTGGACACATAAAATCTTTGATTTTATACTGTCCTAGAATAAGTGTGTTTTTAATTCACTCTTCGTTCCAGTCTCGCATTTCACCATTTCTTTGAATGTGCTTTAATTTGAATTCGCCGTCTTTGAATCGCTTACTTAATTTTTCTTGGTTTTCTTTGAAAATATCTTCCATTTTCCAACCAAAATGATTACAAATTGCACCAATATACCACAACGTATCACCAAGGTTTTCTCTTATTCCGTCTGTTTTGTCATTCTCATGAAAAACCGTTTTCTTTATACAAGACGCAACGTCCGCAGCTTCCCCGGTAATCCCTAAACCCCAATTACAAATAGACATATTAGGATCTTTGTCAGGACGCATAATCGTTTTCACAAACGCCTGGTATTTTTCTAAAAATTCTTCTGCCATGTTATCACCAAGATAAAAAAGAACGGAAAAGTTAAAAAAATGGTTTGGATTATTTTCGCCTAGTGGTTTTCTTGCGTGTTGTTTTCTTTACACGAATACGTTTCAATTTCGCTTCCGAAACTTGTTTTTCTCTAATCAATCGAGTCAAGAGCCCTCTGACGGTTTGCATATGCAATTGTCCTTTTTCTCGCCCTAATTGCCAACCATAAGTAACCCCAATAAATTTCACACCGGCTTTTCTAGCACTTTCTTTATCACTTCTGGTGTCCCCAACAAATAACATTTCTGATTTTTTTAATCCACGTTTTTTTGCAAAATCGTTAACCGCGTCGACCTTGCTTGCATGCGACCCCTTATCATAAACGGCATCAAACAAATCAAAACTTTTCCCAAGCGCCTGTTTTACATTTGCATGAAAATTTGATGTCGCAATTGCCAATGCAAAACCTTCTTTTTTTAATGCGACTAAAAGTTCAGGAACCCCTGGAAATGGTTTTGGAAAATATTTTTTACTAAATGTTTTTGTATATATGTTCATTATTTCTGGGATTATTGCTTCAGGAAACCCCGCACGCCTTAAAAAATTATCCATCGGTGTCGCAGCAATACGTTTTCCATCACCCGGTTTTGGAAGTTTTAAACCAATCTTAAATTTTTCATTCATATCTCTACAAAATTGAACATGTGGTTCAAGTGAATCAACCAATACGCCATCAACATCAAAAACAATAGCTTTCATATAAAATGTATCAATCTAACATATATAATCCTTTCTTGAAAAAATCGAAAAAAAGAAGCTTTATTAGAGCTTGTTTAAGGAAATTATTCATGGAAGTAGTTACAATCAAAGGACATAAGATAAATTTTATGCCAACAAGAGCCTCACATAATAGACGCGCATTACAATTCAAAAATAATATAATTACAGCTCTTGGAAAAATTGGCACAAAACGAGACGATGTAGAAATTGAATTAAACGGTTTTTGTGGAAGAGAATCAAAATCAAGCATAACCTGGTATTTTAATGGACACAGATTATATTATGAACTTGCTTTGAAACGAACTTTTGTAGATAATTTGTTTATTATTTCAAAAATAATCGGAAACGAAATTGAATTAGTTTTACAAGAACAAAAACCTCTTGAAGAATTTTTAGCAGAATTTGTTGAAGATGAAGATGTACATGATGATCGAGCAAAAGCACGAGAATTCTTTGAACTCAAAACCGACCATAAAGACATTGACACAATAAATAAAAGATATAAAGAACTTGCTAAAACATTACATCCAGACATGCCAACCGGAGATGTGGAAGAATTCAAAAAACTAAATCACCACCACAAAATACTAAAAAGAGAACTTGCTTAACATCGTTTAAAAAAATAGAAAAAGAGGGAAATTAATCCCTCTTCAAATTATATTTAGTTTTGTTTTTCTTTTAATGCTGCTTGGGCCGCTGCAAGTCTTGCGATAGGCACACGAAACGGCGAACAAGATACATTTGAAAGACCAATTCTGTGACAAAATTCTACAGAACTTGGTTCCCCTCCGTGTTCTCCACAAATACCTATGTCAATATCAGCTTTTATCCCACGCGCTTTTACTACTGCCGCTTCCATTAGTTTTCCAACACCCTCTTGATCAATTGCTTGGAATGGGTCTCGCAAATAGATTCCTTTCTCAACATACGCGCCCAAAAATTTTCCAGCATCATCTCTTGAGAAACCACAAGTCATTTGCGTTAGATCATTTGTTCCAAACGAAATAAAATCTGCAACGCTAGCAAATTCATCAGCAGTTAATGCTGCACGCGGAACTTCAAACATAGTCCCTATTTTGTAAGAACCTTCTTCGGCACCAACTTCACCCGCAACTTTGTGAACTAATTCTTTAAGAATATTGAATTCTTTCACATTCCCAACTAACGGAACTTCAATTTCTGGTATTACCGTCATGCCTTTTGCTCGAACATTTTTTGCAGCTACTAGAATAGCTCGAACTTGCATTTCCATTATTTCAGGATAAACAAGCGCTAGTCTACAACCACGAAAACCAAGCATTGGATTGAACTCGTGCAAGCTTTCAATTGTTTCTTTTATCTTCGAAGCATCTACGCCTAAATCTTTTGCAAGTTCTTCTATGTGTTTATCTTCTTTTGGTAAGAATTCGTGCAAAGGTGGATCTAGCATTCTAATTATTACTGGAAACCCATCCATTGCTTCAAAAATTCCTTCAAAGTCACTTACTTGAAATGGCTCAATTTTTGCTAACGCAGTTTGTCTTCCTACAACGTCTTTTGCAAGAATCATTTCTCTTACGGCTTTGATTCTTTCTGTATCAAAAAACATGTGTTCGGTCCTAACTAAACCAATTCCTTCTGCACCAAATTCTCTTGCAAGTATCGCGTCTTTTGGAGTGTCAGCATTAGTTCGAACTTTCATTGTACGAAATTCATCAGCCCAAGCCATTAGAGTTTCAAAGTCATCATCCATTTGCGGGTCAACAACACCCACTTCCCCAATAATTACTTCGCCAGTTGTTCCATTCAAAGAAATTATGTCTCCTTCTTTTACACTAACTTCCCCTACCATGAATTTCTTTTCTTTTTCATTAACCGTTATTTCTTCTGCACCTGCAACACAACATTTTCCCATCCCTCTTGCGACAACTGCTGCGTGAGAAGTCATTCCACCTCTCGCAGTTAGGATTCCTTGTGCAGAATGCATCCCTTCAATGTCTTCGGGAGAAGTTTCAACTCGAACAAGAATTACTTTTTCGCCTTCTTCTTCTTGTAGTTTAGCATCTTCTGCCGTGAAAACAACTTTTCCTACTGCCGCACCCGGCGAAGCAGGCAAAGCTTTTGTTAACGCAGTATACTCTGCGTCCGGATCAAATTGTTTGTGCAATAATTGATCTAAAGCATTTGGATCAACCCTAAGAACAGCTTCTTCTTTTGTAATTAATCCTTCACTAACCATGTCAACCGCAATTTTTACTGCAGCTTTTCCAGTTCGCTTTCCTTTTCTTGTTTGTAATAAATAAAGTGTTTTGTTTTCGAACGTAAATTCGAAGTCTTGCAAATCTTTGTAATGATTTTCGAGTGTATCATAAACTTCAACAAGTTCTGAGTAAACATCCGGTAAGATACCTTCCATTTCATCAATTTGTTTTGGGGTTCTTATTCCTGCAACAACATCTTCGCCTTGTGCATTAATTAAGAATTCACCATAATGCTCTTTTTCTCCAGTACTTGGATTTCTTGTGAATGACACGCCTGTTCCACTCGCATCCCCCATGTTTCCAAATACCATTGCTTGAACATTTACTCCGGTCCCCGCATCATTTTTCAAATGATTAATTCTTCGATATGATACTGCACGAGGAGTATTCCACGAACTAAATACTGCGCCGATCCCAAGTTTTAATTGTTCAAAAGCATCTTGTGGAAAATCTTTTCCTGCTTCTTCGCGCACTAACGCTTTATATTTTGGAACTAACTCTTTCAAATCATCTGCAGTTAAATCCGTATCAAGTTTTGCGCCTTTTGCTTCTTTTGTTTCATCTAATATCTTTTCAAACAAAGCATGTTTCACATTCATTACAACATCTCCAAACATTGTTATAAATCTTCGATAAGAATCATAAGCTGCGCGCGGATTATTTGTTTTTTGTGCAAAAGATTCTACACTCACATCATTCATCCCTAAGTTTAGAACGGTATCCATCATTCCCGGCATTGATACATACGAGCCGCTTCGAACAGAAACAAACATTGGGTTGTCTCCAGCGCCAAGTTGTTTTCCGAGTTTTTCTTCTAATTGTTTTAATTGTGTTCTTATTTCTTCTTCTAAACCTTGTGGCCAAACTTCACCTAATTCATAATATGTGTTACAAGCTTTAGTTGTAATTGTAAAACCAGGAGGAACTGGCAAACCGTTTTCAGTCATTTCAGCTAATTGTGCTCCTTTGTTCCCTAAACGAAAAACCCATTCTTGTGTGTTCGCGCATTTTACTTCATCAAACGCATATACGTAATTTTCTTCACTCACCAAATCAACTCCTTTTAAAAATGCTAAAATTATGCACTTTTTTGCTCACCAAACTAAGAAAAGAAATAAAGATTAATAAAGCTAGGTTTGGCCTTACAAAAAAACTAGGAAATTACTGTTTAGCACGGTTTGTTAGCTTGTCGTATGCACTATTCGAATACTTTATCAAGTAATTAAAGAAGAATGTAAAAATTGTTACTAGCACAATGCAAATAATTAACCATTCCCAACTTTTACCCATAAAAGCAAATATGATTATGATGATTGGGTAATGAATTAAATACAAAGAATAGCTATAATCACTTAATGTGTTAAAGCACTTTGGCAATGCCAATTTAATCTTTGTAGTTAATAAACGATAAACTAGCCAAGACATACTTAAACCGATAAAAATGTCTTCGGGCAGGTCCGCATACCAAAAGCCCAGTACAAAATTTTTGTATAACACCCATAAAATGAATAATACACCTACGAGATCTAACGCATGCGCGCACACTTTCTTCCACATCGTGTTTAAATCTAATCTTTTTCCGCCAAAATAAATCTTTGAGGTTACCGCACCCATTAGCCAGATTATAAAATAAAAGAAAACAAATAATATTGGGTTTGGAATATAGAAAACATATGCTAGTGTTCCGATAATTCCAATGATAAAACCAAGCCACAATCTTTTTTCAAATACAAGGAATAATAAATAACAAATAATGATTATCGCAACAGTCATTATTGGTGTGTTAGAACCAACGGCACCATAAAGTGAACCATACAAGAACACCGTTGCAAAAAATGATTCAATAGTAAAAACTAGATTTGAATAGAATACCGGGAACAAATATCTTCCGATTGAATCAATTCCAAGTCCTATAAGAATCGCAAAGAAATACGGTAAATACACTTTTGTGAATCTTCTTTTCAAAAAATCTTTTTTATTTAGTTTTCGTTTCATTTGCGAGTACGCAACCCAAAAACCAGATAAGAAAATAAATAATACAACTGCTTGGTGACCAAAAACAAATAACTGCATTATTACTGCTGCAACAATTGTTAATATTGCTCCGCCCGCAATTGCTTCACCAAGCGTAATCGGAACAAGAAAGAATTTTGCATGCCCTAAAAAAACTACTAGCGCAGCTAAACCTCTTAGCGCGTCAAGAAAAACTAGTCCTGGCTCCTTGCTTTTAGGCATACAAAAAGAAAGATTTTAGAGTTTATAAAATTAGCTTTCGATTAGATTTTACTTTATTTCTCAACTTTGAACATTTTTCCGTGTCCCGGAATAATATAGTCTGCCTTTGCGAGAATTAGTTCTCTGCTTTTTCTCAAAGCGTCTTTGTCTTTAACAAAAGGGTCTTCTAATGACAACAAACCCTCTTTATCCGTTTTTTGTTTACCATCTTCCCACCACCACAGGTCTTCAGCGATAGCAATTATCCCATGATCTGTTTTTATTAGTGGAGTTACTTGTTCGTACGCATGCCCTGGCGTTTCAATTAATTCTATCTCTGTGCCAGGAATTTTTCCTTTAAACTCAAATTCTTTGTCTCCGCGATAAATAATATCTCCGTCAAGAATATCTTTTCCTGGAAATAATCGAATATTAATTATATGATCAGGGTGATAATGTGTTAAAAAAATCATATCAATATCATTAGGTGTCAAACCTTCTTTTTTTAAAGCAGATAAAAGTAGTTCTTCATTACAACCAGGATCAACAATTATTTTCTTATCCGAATCTTTAATTAGAACTGCAGAAGAACTTGCTTCATAATATCCTTCTTTTTCTCTAGCATATCCTTCAATTAAAACTTTTACTTCTGCCATAAAAATCACTAAAGTGCAGGATGGCGGACTCGAACCGCCGAAGCCACTAAGGCATCAGGTCCTAAACCTGACCGAATTGCCGCTATCGGAATCCTGCAATTTCATTGATGGCTTTTAGCCTACCTTTTGTTTTTGGTAAGTAATGTTGAGATAGGAGTCTTTTTAAAGTTTTTACCTCCTTTTTTGGAATCCTAAAATCAGTTTGAGGATACTTATCCTTGATGAGATATGTTCCGCCTTCATTAGCTGTAATCCCCACCGAATCAAATAACATGACTAAATCTTCAACAAACTTTTGGCTTCTGAAAGTACACCCAAGGCTACCGCTATGCTTTCCAATATCACTATCAATTAATCCAGCAATAAACGCTATTTGTAAATCAATGTTTGCTTCAAAAAACAACTTTGGAACTCTTGCTTTTATTGCTTTCTTTCCAGAATGCATTTTAATAACATTTGTGAAAAATCTGTATATTGCTTTATTTTTGATTTCTAACTCAATATAGTTACCTCGATCTCTTAGATACCAATGCCCCTTTTCAAACAATTGTTTAAACATATTCGTAATTTTCATTGTGATAAACTCTTTGTCTCCACTAGTTATAGTTGTCTTATATTCGAAATTATTATCTCGAGGCCTATAACTATTTGGTAAACAACCATCTCCCAGAACTAACCCGGATAAGTAAGCCAAATCTTTCGTTGGTTTCTTTGGAATTTTGATAATATCTCTTGTTGTACTAGAAACATATTGAACATTTACAAATATTTCATCAACTTCTTTTTCACAACCAAGATCTCTGAGCTTTTCAATCGCAATCATTGGAGGAGAAGCCCGGCCTGTAATCCAATCCTTAATTGCACTTTTCGAAATTTGGTAAGGAATTATTTCAGTCCACTTTTCCTTCCACCTAATACCTATATTTTTTTTTAATTTTGTATTTATTACAGCTAATTTCTTATTCAACCAAATAGCTTGTTGATAAGCTTCTAACATTTCTTTTCTTGGCTTATCAACATACCTATGTAAGACACCATATACTCGAAGACATTTACGTAAATTGTCGTCTCTTTCAGGATCATGCAACTCAAACAAATCAAACTCCATGAAAGAATTGTTTTTCTTTTGCTTATAATCATTCTGGAAGTTCAATGCCGGCGGTTTCATTCGAAACCACCTTGACAACAATTTTCAAAGATCCAAAGATCACGACCATCTAGCAAATCGAGATCGATTTCAGCCATCTCCATTACATACTTAATTTCACTCCAACTAGGTGGAGAAGTATTCATTGAAAAAACCATTCTAATCACCTCCTTTTTAGAAAGAAGAATTTTTTCTTGGACGACTCTGCTGCTTTTGGAAGTATTAAACTCTTTTTCAACAGGAAAAGATTTAAACTGAGAAAAGCAGAGACCAAGGAAAAAATTCTAAAAAAGGAGGAAAATAAAACTAACTTTGAACCAATTTCGTTTAAATAGAAAACTTGTTTAAATCGAATATGCAACTTGATGATGTCATAGAATTTATTACACTAATTCCGCAACTACTAATCATCGGCATCGGCTTTTATATTGCAATAATCCTTGCGGTTACATTAAGTTCCAATTTTGGAATAATTACAGGAGTAGTATATCTTCTAAAAGTTCTATATGGATTTGTTAACGATGACTTCAATGCAACATTAAATAACTTAGCACAATGGGCCGGAATTGCTGCAGTAAAGTCGACTCTGTTTGGTGTAGCAATTGCTTTCTTCATAACCAATCTACAAAATCCCTTAACACTAGTTATCGGATTAATCATCATTGGCACAGCCTATCTCGAAATAAGTAACTATAAAAAATAAAATCAGCTAAGGGTTTGACCGCTTCCCTACCCGTGC
>JABIDZ010000020.1 GCA_018651445.1 Candidatus Iainarchaeum sp.
CCTTCAGCAGTTAATACTGCGTCAGTTATTGTAACTAAAGGTACTGCGAACACATATGGTCTATTAATTTCTGTGTCTTGTGCGGTTAAAAGAGTAGCTACTCCTGCCCATAGGCTTCCGCCAAGTGCACTTTGTCCTAGCATTCCTGCTGTACCTGAAATCAAAATATTGCTCATAGAGTTTCCGCCTAAAAATCCCCCGCCAAGGCCACCGCTAGATCTATTATTTCTTGTGTTATTAGTAGGAACTGCTAATAAGAAGCTTGCTGTTCCTTCATTATTCACTTGGTCGCGTAGTTGTTGTTTTATTGAATCAGCGTATTCGCGTGTTCCCACTCGAACAAATTCTTGTGTGGCGTCGTTATAATTGTAAACTAATTTACTTTCAGGGTTAAGGACTGGATCAATTATTGCCGAGTTTGAGCCAGTCTTTCTGAAAGAGGTTAATTCCCAGCTATTCATTGAACTTAAATATTTGTATTCGTGCATCTTTTTGCTTCCATCTGCGTCATCTTGTTCAATACTAATCCTTAATTTGTTTTCTTGCACCCATGCGCGTGTATTAAATCCTTTTGAAAGTTTTTTTGCGACCTTGTCAAATTCAGGTTCATATTGTAAATAAAGTAGGTTTGTAATTTTACTTTTGTCACCTGCGAAAGATGCTTTGCCTACTTTTTCACCAGTCGTTCCACTAACGTTTGCTGTTGGAGAACCATAAACCATGAAGAATTCTGCGCCGTTCGTTTGGATTAACTCAACGTTTGCACCACTTCCATCACAAACACCTAATTGAGTACAAAAACCATTAGCTTTAACTCTTGTAATTGCTTGAGTAACTTTTTCTTCTGCAGTTCCAGTTGGCTTTTGTGTATCAGTATTTATATTATCTATTTCTGATTGGAATGCTTCGAGATCATGTTTTGGTTCTCCTGCTAACACTTCTCTTAATTGTTCTAAAGTCAAATTATTTATTTCGTACGCGGGTTTGTTGGAATTAAATAATCTTAAATCAATATGAAGCTCAAACTTATAATGACCTTTGTAGTATATGTTTGTGCCGAAGGATGTGTTATCGGTATATAGACCAGTTATATATAAACTACGTTTGTTGATACTGGGCGAACCAAAGTGGGCAATTTGTCGTCCTTTTGCACCCGTAGCAACTGCTTTTTTAGTGTGTTCTTTCAAAGGTTCAATTAGGGTTCCATAAATTTCATACAATTCTTCTTCAGTATACTCTTCTCCTTCGCCATTGTTCTCTTTACATTCTTCGTCTATTGGAGTTGCCTTAAATGGGGATATGCATCCGTTAATTTCGTTTAAGAAATTTTCTTTTAACCCAATGATTCTGTCAATTTCTTCCATTGGCTTACCATATACTACAGGTTCACTTAATGAGGGCACCGGATCGTTAGTAGCGTATATATATCTTTCTTCGTCTCCTTGACGCCCGGTAATTTTTAGGTCTGCTTGGCCATTAGAATAAATAGTTAATATTGATTCTACTTGTGATTCAGCGTCTGTCGATTCAGCAACCATTGTTTGCTCGCGTCCATTTCCTGTTTCGGAGTTAACAATATTTAACATGTTAACATTAGCTGCTTCTTCATTAAACATATTCTTAAATAATCCTTTTGTAATTATCTCAAGTCCGCCAATTTTTGAATTTAATCTTTGATCCATTATTGCAGGAGTTAATTGTACTGGTTCTGGAGTAGATTCGGGCGGAGTGCTGTTGTCAACAAGTGGAGCTGCGGTTTCTGGAGCGGGTAGGTTTATAAGTACTAATGGTGGGTTTGTCTCGGTAGCAGGATCAACTATTCTTCGAGTGCGTAGTGTAGTGCGTCCGGTTAATTGTGGTACACTTGTTTGTGGAGTTGGACTCGTAGGTTGTGGGGTTACGCTAGCGGGTGGTTGTACGGGCGGACTAGTTGGTGGAGTCACTGTAGGCGGTGTTACGCTAGTTGGTGCTGTGGCAATCTTACCATAAAACATATCAAGTAATGCTGTGGTATTAGCAGGTGGTATTGTTGCACCTGATTGATAATAACTTCCAGCTAAATTAAATTGTGCCAAAACTGCTTGTTTGCTTGTATTGATTACTGAAGTTGCAAACACAGGGATTTCGCCTGCTGCTGATTTTGTTTGGAAATTATTAATTGCTGTTTCAAATAGCTCCATTTTTTTATTAAAGGTCTCTGCTTTTGCTTTTAGTTTTGTTTTTAACGTTGCCAAGTTTTTCTTTGCTTGTTCGTCTGTTTGGTTTTCAATGTCTTCAGTAGAAATTCTTCCAAGAGCCGCTTGTGCTTGTTGTTGAACTTTAATGTCTTTAGCATCGCCTCCAAGTGCATCAACTACGTTTATTAATTCTGAGTTAAGTGCTTTTTGTGCGGTCTGCATATTTTTCCATGCTAAATCAATATTTCCGCGGATATAATTGTCAATTACGATATTTGCGTCATTATATTCTTTTGAAGCAATATTGAATGCGTTTGTTTCGCAAGCGGGATCTCCACTACAATTATTATAATTATAGGTGTATCTCTCAGTTATTTCTGCGCGAACTTTGCTCATCAAACCTATTTTTGTTGCTCCGGAAAATAAATCGTATCTATACCCTGCAGCAGTCATTGCATCAGCAGATTCGTTAGAAACTTTTGCAGCATATTTTCGAGTTTGTTTTTGTAGAGTCTTATATGAAATTTCTGCGTAAGCACCTGCTTTCTTTTCTTTTTCATTACCCCATAGCTTCTTTTCTCCATAAAGGGTTCCTTTGCTAGTAAACAATCCGGTTAAACCACCTAGTAAAGCATTTCGCCATATTTGATCGTTGTCAAATTCTTCGTTTCCAGTCATAGTCGCATTAACATTTCTTTGTACACAATTATTTCGTAAATAAGCACTATCCATTCCATCAAAATCATTGTATGGTGAATCGTAAACATCAAATTCATATCGAGATAATGAGAAGCAACCATCTGCTGAAAGTATTGCTTTTACATTTCCAATTACTTCAAAAGAATCATTTCCTAGTCTTCCAAATACTAAATTATTATATGCTCCCGCAACGTCATTTTCCATTCTATTAATGATTACTTCTTTACTAGCTCCGCTAGCTAAAGTAAATGTAGTGTTATTTAATTGTAATTCGCTTTCTACGCGAAATGATGCTTCTACTGGACAATTATTTGTTATTGAGAAAGTACCTGTTTCTTCTTCACCAATAGTTAATAAATCGGTTCCAATAACCAAACAATCTGAATTCAATACATTCAAAGTATAATCCATTCCAATAGTAATTTCTTGGTCTGTTGAATCAGTTGGATTACTTGCACTAAAAACAATTGTTCCGCTAGTTTCTCCTGTGGTTCCACCATAAGGAGTAAACTTTATTGTAACTGGAACAATCTCGTCTTCAGTAATACTAGTCTTAAATGTTCGTGCATAAGCCTTGCTCAATTCAGTGTAAGCAGTTAATGATTGTGCAGAGAGTTTACCAATTTGATTGTCGGTTGAATCAATTCTTGCACCTAAATTTTGTAAAGTAACTGATTGTCCTTCTACTCGACACTCGTTTTTAATTTCAAAACTAACTTCAATTTCTTCTCCTTGTGTAGAAGCTATCCAACTATCTTTTGTTATTGATAGACAAGCAGGGTCGTCAACGTCGTTTCCTAGACCAACTCTAATTGTTGCATCTATCTCGCGGATCCATTCGTTGTACTCGTTTCCAACAGTAATTATAAATTTAGCATCAAGATCGTCTGCTGCAGGGATAACTGGTGCAGAAAATACTTTGAAATTTATTTCTTCGTAGTCACTTGCCGCAATAGTTGTTCCAGCATAATTGTTAAACCAACTTTCTATTCGAGATTCTGATAAAAGCCCTTTTAATTTTCCATCAAGTTTAATGTCTTTTATTTCTAAATCAAAACCAGTTTGATTCTCAATCTTTACAGTCTTCATGTCTTCAACTTGTGTTTGAGGATTAACAGTAAAACTAAGTGTTTCTGGTGTAACTTCTACAACGTTTTCACTGATACTAAATTCAGTTTCGCTAGTAGCGTACTCTGGTTTTTCAACAGAGATCTTCAAGTTTTCTCCAGGTAATGCAGCAGGAACTTCTATTGAAGCAATTCCGAGTGCATTAGTAGTTGTTTCGTACAACTTATTGCTAAATCTATCATATAATTTAACGCTAGCATCGTTAATCTCTAAGTTGTTTTGTGAGTTGCGTGCTTTAAGAGTAATAGTCTGCATCTTACCAGATACAAGCACTGGCAAAGCCGTGCTAAACTCGTTGTCAACCATGAATTCGATTTTCATTGTTTTGTCTGAGGCGATATTAATTCCAAATGTTTTTTCAAGTAGTATAGTTGAGTCATCACGCAATCGTAGTTTCAAAGAACCATATCCTGTTTTTTGTGGTGTAACTTCAAGGCTACTAAAAGTAAATTCAGTTTCTTTTGGCATAGAACCATTTTCAATCCATTCGGTTTCATAATTGTTAATGTTTGCGCTAATTGCTAAGTTATTTGGTTTTAACAAATTATAATTTCCAAGCAAAACATTGTCTTGGGCATTTTCAAGCTTAATCTTTGTTGAGTCAAATCCAACTCCTGACGCATTTAGCACTTTGATTCCAAGAACATATTTTGCGTTGTTTTGTGCGTCAAAACTAGTGTCAAAACCGGCTTTTATTCCGTCCGGATCAGTGTAAGTTGCAGTAATACAAAAAGAGTTTTCTCCGTGTTCATCACACAAAGCTTCTGTTCCAACCCAAGCATAATATGGTTTTGTCAAAGCATATCTAGCGTGCTTTTGTGAGTTACTTTCAGTGCTACCAAGAACCATGTCTTCCGGGTCTCGTTCATAAGCACTATTTTCTACGCCCCAAGCTCGATAACCTATTTCGAGTAGTTCTTCTAGCTGAGCATTTTGTTTAATCCTAACTTTTACTCCTACGCGAATCTTTCCTTTTATGAATCCGTTTGCTGGCCAAGTTGCTTGTGCCCATTTACTTTCTTCTAAATTAAGTGCGTCATCATCAATACTAGTTCCTTTTGGAGGATGATAAGTACTTCCTTTTAATTGATAATTTTGTCCGGGAACTAATAATTCTTTAATATAAATTTTATCCATTTCTGTTTTTGAAACACTGTCTTTTCCTACGCGAACAAAGAAACCAAGTTCGTCATATAATTTTGGAGCAGTGATTTCAAACATTGCAATATATTCTTCTCCGGGTTGTACTCGTAAAGCTTTTGAATCGTTTTTATAAAAGCCAAGTGGTTCAATAAGCAGTTCTTCTCTTGGAGGTCGAGAAAGAGTAACATCAAAGTTAATTGTTCCGTCTCCAATAACGCTCTTTGGAATAGTCATATAAGATTCGTAACCTTCTTTTTCAATTACCGCGTAAACTCTTTGACCAGCTTTAACTGCAAAATTAATATTTCCTGTGTTCTCTTCAATAATTCTTCTTCCACTAACCTTAGTGTTTGCGTAGTCTTCAAATAATTGTACTTCTGCAAATTGTAGTGCATCTCCGTCCTTGTCTTTAACGTTAATATTTACATTCCCCCAAGGTACTTCGAGTTGTACAACAAACTCTTCTTTGTCAATAGTAGTAAACGCTTTTGCATTACTCCAACCACTATAAGCGCCTTTGAAAGCAAATACTTTGTATTGTTCGTCTGTATCAGAATAACTTACTGGATCCCAAAAAGCATTTCCGTCAAGATTAGTTGTTTTTGTAGTATAACCTAATTTGTAACTATCCTCGCTAGTTTCTGCAAAAATCATTGCTCGTGCGAATTGAACTGGCTTTCCTTCTTGATCAATTACTTTGATAGCTAGTTCTCCGCCACAATTTCCTGTGTCGCGAACAAGATTTAATTGTACTGTGTCTCCGATTTCTACAGCTGCAGAGTCACTACAATACCCATCTTCGGTAGCAATTACAACAAATTCCCCATCTTCTGCAAGTGTGAATTCAACAATTCCGTTGGTATCTGTTCGGTCATTGTCTAATTGACTAGAACCTTTTTTCAAAGTAACAAGTACATCATCTGCATCGCGTAAATCTTTTGCCACACTAACCATTATTTTTCCAACAATGTCTTTTGTCAACGCAATGCTAGTAGTTGCGTCATTTAAACTAGAAACGCTAACTGGATCTGATCTCTCCGATTTATAACCAAGCTCTTGTTTTGATTCGAACGTATAATCTCCTTCTGGTAAATCAAAAACGGCGGTTCCATTGCTACTCGTAACGGTGTCTTCTGGATAATAACTATTGCTTGTTCGATAAGCGCTAACACGAACATTCTCATTAATCGCAACGTCGTTATAAGTTAAATTAACAATCGCGCGTCCGTTTACAACCGGAGCAATTTCTGTTAATGTGATTGTTGTAACCGAGTCATTAATTGTTTCTGTTGCTCGCTCATATTTTGTAGACGTAATATTCAAAGTTAATGTTCCACAATCACTTGGAACGCTAACATTTGTTGTCCCATCATAAATAGTTTCGTTAGCAGGAGCTGTTCCGCTAGAACAAGAATAAGTCAAACTTAATTCGTCGTTAATAAGTGTTCCATAACTACTAACAAATTGAATTGTTTTTCCACTAAAACTAATATTGTTTATTGGTAAAATAATTGTCGCGTCTGTTGCTACCGAATCAATTTTTATTGGTTCGACCGATTTCATCTCTCCTTTCTCAGCTGTCACACTAACCGTGTAACCAAGTGGCACATTAATTTCGTCTACTAAACCAAATGCATTTGAATAATAAGTTTGATCAATTCCTTGTAGTGTAATGGTTGCTCCGTCAACGCCATTTCCAAGTGCGTCAACAACACTTAATTGTAATGTCGCTTCTTGTCCGCCACCAATAACTCCAAAAGCACTTACTCCTGCGAGTAAAACCAAAATCAGAATAATGATTAATAACAATGCAAAGCTAGGAACAACGTTGTCGATTTTGTCAACAACTTTGTAGATAGGTATATGCGCGTCGATCTTGTCGAGCATGGAATACCATTTTTCTTCCATCGAGAAATAGATATCTCTCAGCTTTTCTCCTACACCCATCTAATCACTAGTACAAATTAATTTGTATACATTAATACTTAATAATTAGTTTATATAAATACTTTGTGGTCTCTTGGCTGGGCAAGAATTCCAAGCACACAATGCACAATCTGGTGATGTGTTGAAGTAGCAATCCTTCGGGCGATTTATTGGTTATAACTTTTCTAGCTCCTTAAGAAAAGCTTTTTTTGTTTTGCGGTCAAAATCGCCTTTTTCATATCTTTGCCAGGCTTTCTCAATTTTTTCTGTAAAAACAGAATCTTTCTTTGAATCATTAGCTAATTTGTCAGATTTATTTAGGTGCATTTTTCTATCTTCTTTTTTGAGTTTATCCTTTAATTTTTTTAAATCCTGTTCTGGAGAAAGCTCTTCAGGAACGATTTTATTCTTTGCTAACAATCCACGCACCTCAGAGTTATTTTTCACATGTTCGCCAGTGATTCTCTCTTCGCCATCTAATGAGTTTTGTTTAACATTAAAATTTGTAATTTCCGTCGCTAAATTCTTTGCAGTGATAGTTATTGTCGGAAGAAAATCTGCAAGCGGTCGGTTTTTTGGTATCTTCAATTTTTGTTTCATTTGTATTGTTGTCTTACCTCCAAACAAGGCTTTGTCTCCCTTACTTCTGATTCTAGCAAAACCTTTTTCATCTACTCCTCGCTCATAAATGAGTTTGGATAATTCTGTTTCTGATGCAGTTAATTTCTTTCTAGCTTTGATTCTTTCAAGAAGAGAAATTCTTTCTTCAATCAATTCTTGTTTTCTTGTTTGAACTGCAAAATAACTCTGAGCGAAAGCGATTTCTTCTTTTCGCGGATCTCCATTTTGTGCTATTAGGTAACATGCATAACGCGTAAGTAGAATATCTTTAATTTCTCGTTTAGTGTTGGAGCCTATTGACACCATTTTGTTGACGTCAACAAAATGGTCTGTAATAGTTTGGTTAGAATTTTTGCATGCTTTTTGGGCTTTTTTAATAATTATTTCAAAATTTCGCCATTCAGTATAACCAAGCAATTTCTGTAAATCTCGTGCAAACCAAAATTCGATGCCATTTTTTTCATAAGCAAAGTCTTCAAATGATTTTATTAATTCGGTTATTATTCTTTTTTCCATTCATTAATCTTCTTCAGAGAGAAAATAAAAGCTTTTCGAGACTTCTGTGCCGGCGGTAAACAAGGCAGATTGTTTTGATTAACTATTGTGGATATCTATTTTATAACTGTTTTCAAAAAGTCAGTCATGTCCGGAATTTTTGTTTCAACAACTTGTGCTCCGAAAACGTCTTTTGGTAAGAAGTTCATTTCGCTTATCAAAGGTAGTGCGAATTCAAGTGCGATAGCAATAATAATTGCGATAACTATTAGCGAAATAATTGTTTTTCCGTGTTTTGTGAAGTAGATTTTTCTTCTAAAATCGTCAAAGAGCGTACTACCAAGTTTTAGTCCCGCGTAAGTAGCAATCAAAATCGGGATCAAGTAAATAAACAATATTGGGTCGCGTCTTATTCCCATTGCAAATCCGAGTAAAAGAAACGGAACAAACGAGCCAAAACCAAATCCAATTACTCCAAAAAAGAAGAACACGATAGTCATAATAGTTATTGGCAAAATAAGGAATCCAGTTTCGACCGGAGTATACATCGAATACAAAAAAGAGCCAAAAAAAGCAACTAAACAAATTGTTAACAACACCATTGCTTTTGCATCCATTTCAATTCACCAACTTTCTTTAACTTGAATTAGATTAGTTTTAAGAGAATTTAATTGTTTCGATAAGAAGTAACTGCTAACCGTTTTTTTGAAGTATCAATATTTTGGGTTTAATTGATAAAAACAAGACATTATAAAAATTGCTTATTTTTAGCTCATTTTTTTTAAATGCAGTAAAATGGCTTTGATTAGCGATTTAAAAAATTAAATTTGAATTCGGTTAGCACATACGATAAGAAAGTTTATTTTAGAATTTCAGTTTCATTCCAAATAATTGTTTTTTCGTTAATACATGCTTTTCCAGTATTTACTAAATCAACTATCTTCTTAATAGTTGGATAAGTTAAATTCATTTCGAGTGTAGCCGAAGCTTTTCCAGGGATTGTGCGTGTAGTTTGAGTACTTGCATTCATGATTGCTCCGCTAGCGCTTAGTTCTCCACCAGTGTTCTTTGCATAGAACGTAATTTCTCCGTCTTTTGGATAATAATAAATTCCAGTATATGTTTTTGCATTAGGTGCTTCTGTTCGTGTTAGAGCAGGTAGTCCACTAATATCTGCTTCCATTACTCTAGTTTTTCCATCAAACCATTTGATTACTGTTTCGTCTACTTGGATATTGATTGGTTTATAACTAATTGCTGTTTCGCCTGTATTTAGTTTAGTTAATAGTTTAATAGGAACTCTTTCATATAATTGTCCATCGTCACTAACAAGAACCGATTCTTCTACTCTTTCTAGTAAATGTGCGTCTCCAATAGTCATTGGATTAAAATTACTGTAAAGCAATGGATTATCGGCTGATTTGTTTACATCTGCTTTCTTTGTTAATGTAACGCTTACCGAAACACTTTCTTTCGCAAGTACTTTTTTATAATCAAAGTCAAGTGTCATATCGTATTTTCCTGTGTCATTTGCAGTCATTGCATTTGTAGAATAATTACTTGTGTCGCTTAGCTCTTTTGTATTTAAAATTCCTGTTTCAACGGTAGAACTACCGTCGATATTACTCAAATAAACATTCTTTTGAGCAGTATCATTTCCTTCTCCGATGAAACGAGTTTCTTTTCTGATATTATTTAGCAATGGATTAGCTTTGTAAACTTGTTCTTGTTCTTCAGGAGTTGGCTCGCCGAGTATAATGGCTTTAACTAATATTGAATTCTCGGCAATATATTTCATTGCTTCGGCGGTAACTTGAACCGGAGTGGTTTCATTAACGAAATCGATTGTTGTTACGCTTAAATCATCGTCTGCGGTAGTAATAAGTGCAAGGTACACGTGTAATGAAATATATGTTTTGTTGTCTATATTTACGCCTAGTTTATCAAGTATCGTTGCATGTGTGCTTAAATGTTTAACTTCTAAAAATATTTCCGATTCATTCTTGGTAAGTATTGCGTCAAGAATCTTTTTTGCTTCGGCTAATCCTAATCCATCCTTGCTTTTGTTCAAATCAGAAATAATTGTTTTTTGTGTTTGAGTAATATTTATTCCATTTGCACTTGGGATAAACTCTTCTATTATCGGCGTACCGTCTGACGCAGTAAAATACAGTGGTATTGTGCTGGCATAATTCAGTGGTATGCTGTTAGCTTCTTTATACAATTCACTCATTTTTCCACTGCCACTCAAACTATATTTAGACTTAGCAGTTGTAACTGCAGTAGTAACTTTCTTGTATTTGTTTCTCAAAAATAATTCTAGCATGTCGTCGTTACAAAACTTTTCTTGACAATAATTGCTTAGTCTTTCTTTTGGAATATTCTTTGCTTCAACAAACTCTATCAAACCAAATCCATAGTCTTTTGCATTAGTTTTACAAGTCCCGGTTTGGGTAGGTGGTGTTGTGGGCTTAGTTGTTCCTTGTGCGAGAACACATTCTTTTTCGGGGTCGCCAGTAATCGTATACTCTGGTTTTGTTACAATTGCATTTAATGTCCATCCAACTTGTCCTGAATCTCCACTTACTATTCGACTAAGTGTAGCAGTTACTGGCGTTTTAATTAACACACAATTAACTTCCATTTTGCTTCTATCAATTTCAACCATTAGATTTGGCCCGCGAGTGTTTCTAACCAAACTACCGGTGTTAGTTGGTGTAATCTTAATTTTAACTCCTTTAAACTCGTTGTCGTATTTCAAATTACTTAGTTTGTCAAGCAAACCACAATTCTTTGTTTCTTTACTTTCTACGCGTCTATTCCAAGGAGAATATGGGTAATAATTTGTTGTTGGTGCTGGTCCTACTTGTACTGCAGAAGGTTCTGCAATATAAATATACTTTCCTTTCGAACTAAACTCCATATTGGGTACAGCTCCTTTTTCACTACCCTTGTCGCTCCAATAAGTAATCAAATTAAGTGCAGTGTCTTTTCGATCTTTCACACATTCTGCAGGTCGTGCATTTGGATCTCCCCAATTAATTGCTGAATCAATACTCTCTGTTAATCTCCAATCGTCTTGTACTTCAATAGGGAATTGCATACATTGTTGTGAACCGTATTGATTTGAATAGCTAACATTAAGCATTCCGTATACATTTGTTCGGTTATTAGTTTCTGTTCCCCAAGCACGTACATCTGCAATAGAACTAAATGCGCCGTATGAACCACGTTTTTCGTCAAACAACTTTCTTTGCGGGATATAATTAGAACTTGGTCTAATTTCAAAAGTCAATTCTTCTATTGATTGGCCACCATTTTCAACGATTCTGTGTTCAAAAGTTCTTACTCCGCCGGTTGAAACTAATGCACAACTATTGCTTTCACAGCCTTGTGGTTTTAGATAGTCGTAATAAGAATTAATTTGTCCTGTTAATGGGTACTTTGGTTGGTAACTTGCTTCCATCCCTGTTTGGAAGAATCTTGAATCAGTATTACTAGTAACATTTGGTGCATCACATTGTATTGAAACAGCATTAGCTCTATTCAATATTACTCCTGAGTTATAACAATAATTATACACTTTGTATTTTTGTGGCGTGTACAAGAACGAATTGAAATTTAGGGTAGTAACATTTGTTCTAATACAATCTGGATCGCTTTCTCCTAGTCGTCGAACAATAACATTGACTGTTTCGATTTTTCGTTTAATTTCTTCTGTATTAGATACTTTTGCATTAACTTTTACTTGATATCTTCCTAGCATATATCCGGGTGTAAGTGTAACGGTTGCATCGCTATCTCTATTAATTACTAGATCTTCTTCTCCTACATTAATTCGTGAGTCTGCATCAAGATCTACGTCGATATCAACTGCACAATTATTCTTTATAGTGAACGAATTTTGTTCATAAGTATTATTTCCTTGTTGTTGCATGAATGGTAATGCTTGTTGCATTCCATAAGGCATAGTATTTGCACCGTATCTTGAGCTTGAATTACTAAATCCTTGATAATTCTGTGCGTATGAGCTCAAATTACTATTAACTATTCTATTTTGTCCTAAATTCCATCCGGCTACTTCAAGTATTACGCCTTGTGCGGGTTGTTCTATCTCAATACATCTAGAAAGGTTACTCATAGAAACATCTAATGAAATTTTAGCATCAATAGTTTCTGTCTCTCCTTCGTCAGCAATATTAGTTCCGCGTATCATTAATTCTAGGTCTTGTGTTCCTGCGTCTACAGTAGTAGTTGGTGCAAATGTAATTCTTGCACTAATCTTTGCATTTTGTTCTAGCACATCAGTAATCTCACCATAGGTTTCGCTAACAAGTCTACCTGAAAGTTCGGCTCCTGAAATATTTATGTTTCCGAATCGGCTAGCTTCGTTTAACTTAGCTTCAAGGTTATGTAGATTAACTCTGATTCCTTCGGCAGTACAAGTATTTTCTATCTCAATATTTTGTACTTGTTCGGTAGTAGAAGCAACAAATTCTAAACTATTTGGTGTAATTTTTAAACAACTAGTACTATCTAAGTATCCAGGCATAGACAATCTTATTGTAACTGGGATTTCATTAGTAAATGTTTGTGTTGTTCCTTCTGCTTTAACATCGATTGTTATTCGTCCGCTAACTGTTTTTGGTTCAGCTAGTCTTTGTGCAGTTGGATTTGGTTTTATTTTCAAATTATAATTCCCATCTTCGCCTGATGCAATAACTTCGCCTTCGATAGTGTCAAGGAACCGGATATCTAAGTAACTTGCTAGTTCTCCATCAATTGCAACGCGACTAACTATTAGGTCTTTCACAGTTGCATTTTCAAGAATAACCATTTCTTCGATGCTAGCAACTTCTCCGATCTTAATCGTTTCGCTAATTACTGGAGGAACTACAATTAACACTTGTTCGAGAATGTCTTTGCTAACAACTAATTCATCGTAACCTTCTTTGCGCGCAGTAATAGTTATTGTGTCTCCTACTTGTGGAGCAGCTAACTCGTATTGTGCTAGTCCTTCTCCATTTGTTTCAATAGTATCTAAAATATCTTCGCCTGATTTTACTTCAACAAGAACGTTGTTTAATGCAACGTCAGCATCTTTTGTTTCAAAGAACAAAGTGTTTGTGACAAATGGAATTATTTGTCTTGGGATAATATCAAGTGTAAAAGTCTTATTTGCACGTATATTAATGGCAATTGTTTCTTCTAGTTCTGTTGCAGTAGAAGAATTAACTAATAATTGTAGACTTGCAGCACCACTATTATTAGTAGTAAATTCTATTTCAAGTGCAGTGAATTCGTCTTCACCCATAGTGCCTAAATCAATTGTTGTGTCGTCGTAAATCAAACCATTAACTTTGATTTCTTCTACAACCATTCCGTTGCCCTCTATTTTTAGAACGGCTCCGCTAATTGCGCGTCGATTAATCAAATCAGTTTTCAATCGATAAGTATTTCCTTTACTCGCATTAAAACTATTACTAATGTATTGTGTTCGTCCAGCATTACTTCCGGTAAGTGTTTCGATCGAATTGCTTATACAAAAACTAGTTCCGCATAAACTAGCGTTTCCGCCATTTAGTAAATAATTATTTGCATTAGCATATAGTTCGATAGTTGGGTTGCTTGTAGGGTCGCGTAGAGTAGCTCCGCCTTTAGCCCATGCTCGATACCATAAATTAACTCCAGTGTTTGTTGCTACGTTTGCAACAACTAATTCTGCTTCAAGTTCATAAACTCCTTCGCTAGGATCATTCCATATATTGTCAATCCATTTAGCTGAACTAGATGTGATGTTGTCAAGGTCTACGCCATAACCGTTTGGTGGAGAAAAGGTTGTTCCGCGGTCTACGTTTGTAGTTGAACTATAAACGTCGTTGATAAACGCGTTGTCTTCTTCCATTATATTAGTTCTTCCAGTAGTTGCATTTCCTGTTCGTAAATGAATTCCTGCTTCATCAAAATTTCCGCCTGGAACTTCAAGTAACGCTCGTACAATATATGTTCCGGTAGAAACAGTTCGTTCGCTACCAAGTTCGTCTCCGCTAATCGAATTCACGCCAAGAATTTGCACATCTAATTTTCCTGTGCTTTTTAGGAGAGTAACTTTTTTATCAAGAGTGCTTCCCACGTCAGGTAATATAGATGAAGTATGATAATCTAAGTATCCTGGTGCTTCTATAACAAAATAAACTTTTTTGTCTGCGCGTAGATTAAAGTTTGCACGTCCATCTGCACCAACATTAATCTCGTTTTCAATGTCGCCAGTATAATAATTAATTGCGCGTACATTAGCTCCTTCCATTAGGTCTCCTGAACCGCTCATAACTAATAATTCGATGTCGCCGCGTCCAATATCAAGTGTAACATCAAGAGTGCTTTGTCTTCGGGGTAATACTTGTATACTTGGTGAAGTAGCACTAGCAAAACCGGTTTTTGTTACATAAACATAGTAATTTCCTAATTCTAGATTAAAGAATTCGGCTGTTCCGTCAGCACCAGTTGTTTTCTCACTAACTTTTGTGTCATCAAGTTTTTTCAAAGACACATGTACATTGTTAATTCCTTCTCCTAATGTATCAACAACGTTAACTAGTAAGCTTTGCGCATTTGTAGCACTAGCTGCAACTAAATTAAATGTAGCCGTTTGTCCTGCACCAACAACTTTTACGTCTCCGATTAAATACTCTGGGTGTTCTACAGAAATAGTGTATGTGCTTCCTTCTGACACATCAAAAGTAATTTGTCCGCTTGTTCCTGTAATTTCATAGTCAATATTTTCTTGGGTATCAAGTACCATTCTTCTTACTTCTGCCCCAATAATCGGTGCGCCTGTAGTAGAGTTTTTTACATTAACGGTTATTGTTGATGAAACCCGAGGGGTTAAAGCAACGTTAAATGAAATTGTTTCGTCTTTACGTAGTTCTTGTACGTCTGCGCTAGTTGAACCGTCATAATCTTCAAATCGTGCATCTGACACAATTACATGGTAGCTTCCGGTTGGAACATCATTAAAGATAACTACACTTGATTGAGTGTATTTAGTTATATTGGTAGCGTCATCTTCGCCAGTAAGGATAACTCTAACGCCTGCAGGTACTGCTTCACTAGAACTCAAATTAACTGTTACTGTTCCCGTGTTTTCTATAGGTGCTTCTACAACAACATTTTCTCCGCCGGAAAAAGACGCTCGTCCTACAATAACATTGTAACCAGAAACCGAGTCAATAATTATTTCGTCACAATCACTAAAATCCGCATTAAATACTCCGCTATTATAAGTTGCAACAAATTGGTCTGTGCTACCTATACAAGAATAAAGTACGGTTCCGTTTCCGCTTGCTAGTAATCCTGCACCAGTTTGTAATGAAACTGCTCGTGTTAGAACGCTTGACAAAGATTCGAGTAAAACATCTTTTTCTTCTCCTGCTAAAACGCTTGTGAGTAAACGTGCGTTGTAATTTGTTTTTTCTACTTTGACGTCATATGTACCGTTAGGTAAATAGAAAATAATTTGTCCTTGTGCATCTGTATTTCGTACCGCAACAATTTCGTTTCCACTTAACACAGTTACTGTTGCTCCGCTAATTCCGTCGCTAGAAACATCCA
>JABIDZ010000019.1 GCA_018651445.1 Candidatus Iainarchaeum sp.
CGCATATATCCATCTCCGGCATGAATACCACAAACTTCAGCTAAATCGGGTGTCATTTCCACTTCCATATTAGAAGTGGAATTTTTGTATTTATAATCGCTTCGAGGGGTTGATGCCGGCAGTTTCATTCGAAACCACCTTGACAACAATTTTCGTAAATCCATGCCTCTCTGCCATCCAACAACTCGGGATAATTCTTTGCCATATGTAATACGGCTTTAATTTCACTCCAACTAGGTGGAGAAGTATTCATTGAAAAAACCATTCTTATCACCTCCTTTTTTAGAAAGAAAATTTTTTCGTGAACGGCTCTGCTGCTTTTTGAAGTATTAAACTTTTAGCCGAAGGCGACCTAACAGGAAAAAGTTTAAACTGAGAAAAGCAGAGTGCTACGAAAAAATTCTAAAAAAAGGAGTGAAGAAGTTATTTCACTGCGATAACTTCAATCTCAAGAGCACAATCTTCTTTGACAAATCCGGTTACTTCAACGAATGTGCTTGCTGGACGACTTTTTTTGAACATTTCATCCCGAACACCAGAAATTATTTTTCCATTTTTAATATCTGTAACAAAAATCTGTACTTTTACAACATCGTCTAGTGAAAAACCAGCTTCCGCCAGAATTGTTGAAATTCGTGAAAAAACTTGTTTTGTTTGAGCTTTTACATCGCCAATCGCAACTACATTGCCTTCTGAATCTTGTGGTAATTGTCCTGTAACAAATAATAACTCTTTATCCCCGCAAGGCACTAACACACTCTGACTATACGCTTTTGTCGGAACACCCAACGATTCTGGATTAATACGTTTTATTTCACTCATTTAATCACTTCCTAAATATACCATTGGACTACAGGCCCAAAAAAAGCTTTATAAAGCTTCTCGATAAGAATTTGTTTAACGAAAGGTTATTTTAAGCTTTGGTGAGATGAGAAATATGAAAAAATGTAGTACTTGTAACAAAGTTGTTACCGATGACAAGACAGAATTCCATTGCCCTAGTTGCGGAAAAGGAATTATTGTTAGATGTGACCACTGTAAACAAACATCAAAAAAATATACTTGTGAAGACTGTAGTTTTGAAGGACCTTAGAAGTGATTGAAATGGGAAAAGCAATGGTTATTTTCAAAATATCTCCAGAACCGGAGAAAATAGACGAAGTTGAAGCAGCATTAAAAGCTATTGATGTTCCTGACGCTAAATTCCAAGATCTTAAACGAATTCCAGTTGCATTTGGAATCGAAATTATAAAAGTAGGTTTTATTGTACCTGATAAAACAGACGGGATCATTCCAGCAGTTGAAGCAGCTCTAAACAAAATTGACGGGCTTACTCAAGAAGCTGAAATGGACGGCGCTACTCTAATCAGTTAGTCCACCGGCACCAAGCTTCGGAATTCTTTATATTCATTTTCAAATACTAATTATTTATGCTAAAAACGCTTAATTTAGATCAATGGAGAACCCATAAGACTAGTGAACTAGAATTTGGTTCAGGAACAAATGTTATTGTAGGAGTAATGGGCTCTGGAAAAAGCAGTATTGTGAACGCAATTAGCTACGCTTTGTTTGGAACATTTCCTGCTCTAAAAAGTAAACAAGTAACTCTAGCTGAAATCGTAATGAACAAACCGAATACTTGTGAAAATTCTACGATTAAACTATGCTTTGAACATGGTGGAAAAGATTATCGAGTTGAAAGAATTATTACGCCAGGTAAAACAAACGAAGCAAAATTATACGAAAACGAAAAATTAATTGCCGGGCCAAAACAAAAAGACGTTAACGAAAAAGTTGAACATATACTTGGACTAAGTTACGAATTATTTAGTCGCGCGATTTATGCCGAACAAAACGAAATGGATTTTTTTCTAAAATTAACTCCTAGCGAGAGAAAGAAAAAATTTGATGAATTACTCGAACTAGAAAAATATGAGAATGCACGCAAAAACGCTTTGAGCTTGAAAAATTCTTTAGTCAAAGAAAACAAACAACGCATGGATTACATAGAACAACAAAAAGAAACTATTAAGAACCATGAAGAAGACAAAGTTTTAGCACAAATCAAGAACGAGAAAAAAGAATTAAATGAATTAGACAAAGCGCTTACCCGATTTAATAAACAAATTGGTGAAAAAGAAAAAGCTTTTGAAGAAATGAAATCAAAAGAAAAGCAATTCAAAGAACTAACTGACAGTATCTTACGAAATAAAACTAGACTAGAAACAATAAATGCCGAACTAGAAAAGAAAGACAACGTTGATTTAGAATCGATAAAAAAAGATAAAGAAGCATTGAACGAAAAATTGAAAAAAAAGAAGAGTGAGAAAGAAGAAGTCGAAAAACAATGCAAAGAAATTGAGTTAGCAGAAAAAAAGGCGTCTGAGAAATTACGAGTACTAGAATACAGAAAAAATGAAATCAAAAAAGAAAATAAAGAAATAGAATCATTGAAAGGAAATTGTCCTACTTGCAAGCGAGAGTTAGATGAGAAACACAAAAAAGAATTATTGGAAAAGTCGGTTAAAGAACTACGCGAAATTGAAAAAGACATATGCGAAATAGACCAAACAAGAAAAGAATTAATAGAAACAAAAGAAACTATGTTCAAACAAAAAGAAATAGATAAGGTAATTGACGAAATTACAAAAAACATTTATGAGCTCAATGCAAAAGAAAAAAGTGCTTTTGAAATCGAAGAAAAAAAGAAGCTTGTTGGTAAAATCGAGAAAGAACTTCCCAAAAAAGAAAGCGAGTTGAAGAAATTAGATTTTATTGAAGAAACGATGGATTCTACAAGAAAAGAGTTCTTTGAATTCAAATCACAAAAAGAGTTAATTGAATCAAAAATAAAATCTAAAAAAGAACTAATTACTAGTTTTGAAAGCAATATGGAAAAAATTAGGTTAATCAAAAAGAATATTGCAAGTCTTGAAAACGAATGCGAGAAGCGAAAACAATCTTCAGAGAAACTAGGCGTGTTTGAAAACTGTTTGATTTCTACTCAAACAGAGTTACGCGAAGCTCTACTTGAAACAATTAATATCGCAATGTCAGATATTTGGAATAATATTTATCCATACAAAGACTTTTTAGATGCAAGACTTTCTATCGAAGAAAGCGGGTATGATTTACAAGTACAAACTAGACAAGGTAATTGGGTACGCGTAGAAGGAATTCTTTCTGGAGGCGAACGAAGTGCTGCTGCGTTATGCATTAGAATTGCTTTTGCATTAGTCCTTACAAAACAACTCTCAATGCTTATTTTAGATGAACCAACACATAACTTAGATAGCAATGCTGTTGAAAAATTAAGCACTATGCTACGTGATTCTTTACCTGCATTAGTAGAACAAGTATTTGTTATTACTCACGACAAGCAATTAGAGTCTGCAGCATCTAGTTCACTCTATTTCTTAAACAGAAACAAGGATCTAGACGAAACAACACAAATCGAAACGATTTCTATTACATAACAATATATACTTATTTGTCTAAATATCTGAATGGCCCAAAAAAGCAAAATAATGTATACAGAAACCAAATCAATTAAGGTTTGGCAAGATTCTGATGGAATTGGACACGTAGAATTTCAACCAAAAACAGAATTTGGTAGTTATGAACTACGCGAATACTACACAATCTGTAAAAAACAGAGTGGAGGAAAACCCACTCCAATAATAATGGACATAACTAATGCAAATTTACGAGATATAATCGTTACTGCCTTGTTAAACAAGAAATTTCTAGAATTTACTAAAGCCGTTGCGTTTATTGGTTGGCCAAGAGCATTACACACACAATTACTAGCAAATTTTATGTTGAAAATTAATACAAATCCCCTTCCCCTAAAGAAATTTAAAAAAGAAAAAGAAGCACGTGAATGGTTAATGCAATTCATTGATAAAAAAACGAAGAAATAATTTACAAAACTATTTTTTGAACGAAATTTAAAAAAAGACTATTCTTTTTTAGCAGCTAATCTAACAAGATAACCTGCTAAAACATTTCTATTAGTTTTTGACAAACCTAACTCGATTTCATTTAACGAATCTTTGTTTTTGTCAAAATCCTCGCTAAATTTTTCAGGTAATTCTGCAATAAGCACTTCTGCTCTATATTTTAATCCTTTAGAAACTGATTTTCCCATTTTAATAACACCTAATAAATCTCTACTCTTTTGATACTTCCATTTGGATATTTTCTAAGAACACTCATTGGAAGAACTTTTTCGCTAAATTCTTTTTCAGCAGCTAAAAGCATAGTTAATTCCTTGGTTCCTTTTACCAATGGCGGCGCTCCAAGAGACAATTGTAACGCTCTTGCGCTTAAAACTCTTGTTGATTCAAATCTTGTTAATTTAACCACTTTGTTCACCAGTAATAGATTCTTCGACAAGAAGCTTTAAAAAAGTAGTTATTTTGTCAAATAAAGGCATTAGAACGCGTATTTGCATTAGATTAGCTTTGTTTGTTTAGAAAAAGACGCTATTTGTGGTTGAGGGATAGCTAATTCCTCTGAAAAGCTCTTTGTAAGAGTTAAAGACGAAAAACCTTTTACAAACGCATTTTTTCTATTAACATGCAATACGCGATAACCCTTTTTTTCGGAGAACTTTTTAAATTTGGCTAACGTTGATTCTTGAATCGCAATAATTGCTTTAGCTAACTTTGGTTCGAAAAAAGAAGATAATGGATTAGTTAATTGGAAAGGTAATTCTTGTAATAATGAATTCATTGAATTGATCAATATTGAAGAAAATATCTTTTGAAAATCAGGCTTTTCAAATAAGTTATTTTCTTTATTTAATGCTTGTTTTTTTTCTTCAAAAAGCTTTTTATTTAACAAACGAATTTCTTTTGAAATAAAACTCTCTTTATTCAAACAAAACCATTGTGATGAATGATTTTTTCCAAGAGAAACTAGATTCGTATCTAATAATTCTTTTGCATCGTCGATAGGAAGTTTAGCATTAAAACCTTTTTTTGTTGGGCCTATCGGATAATTCTTCAAACAAAACTCTCGCTTCTTTTGTTTTCTAATTTCTTTGCCAGAATTGTTTTTATGGAATTCTAACGCAAAAGAATTTGAACTCGATTCAAAAAAAGAATCGCTTTCATTAAATTTAACTTCGATTCTTGAAGAAGGTAGTAAATGAGAATCATCTAATTTAATTGGTTTACAACAAGAACAATTCATTGATTCTTGTCCTATGTTAAAAAAGTTTTTTGA
>JABIDZ010000017.1 GCA_018651445.1 Candidatus Iainarchaeum sp.
CGAAGTACAATTAGATTTAGATAATGTTGTAATCTACCCACTCAATACTACTTTTACTACGACAACATCTGCAACACCAACCAAAGCTTTTTCTGTTTGTAATAACGAAGTAAAATTCACGGATCTTGTTTGGACTTCTTCTGGCGATATGAATAGTTGGATTGATGCACTCCCCTCTTTTTCTGATTTGAATGCATATTCGTGTACTGATTTTAATATAGATTTTACTGTTCCGGGTGACGCAGCAGGAACAAACACAGGTATTTTGACAGTGGATTATAACTTGGCAGCAGAATCATATACTTCAAACTTTTCTATAACTATTGAGTAAACAAAAAAGTCGTTTAGCCCGACTCAAAACGATTTTAAATAATAAAAGTGTTATATAAACAGTTAAATTTGGGGATTTGGGGTTGAATTTTGATGAGAGCACAGACATCAATAGAAACGATGATAATTTTAGCAATCACGCTGATAATGTTAATCATTTTATTTTCAATCGCTTGGGAACAAGTAACTTCAGATTATATTTTACAACAAGAAAAGATTGGTTCTAGATCACTTGAACTTTTAAAAAATGAGATTCATGATGCGTATTTTTTAGGAGCAGGAACAACAAAAGAGATTGCATTGACTTTTCCAGAAAATATTGATTATAACGCGTCTTCTATAAGTGGCAACTCTTTGCGTTTAAAAGTTGGAGAAAACGACATAATCATTACAACGGATGTGCCCATTAGGGGTAACTGGCCATCGTCTTCTGGTCAATGGTTAATTAAGATAGTGTCTTTTGGAGACTTTGTTTCTGTTTCAACAGATCTATTATTTTTTTCTCCAACCCAAATAAACCGTTCGATTAATCAAGGTAGTTCGGATAGCCAAGTACTTACAATAACAAATCTTTCTTCTTCGAGTGCAGCGTACACTTTCTCAATTGATTCTCCTTCTAGTGGCCTAACAATTTCTTCGTCTGACATAGGTGTAGTAAATTTTGCAGCATCTGATTCGAACACAGTTACCGTTAATTTTAATTGTTCTACTACTGCGAGCGGGGATTACAATGGTTTGCTAACATTTGCGTCAGGGGTTGACGTAACTTATCCAATATTTGTTACGTGTTTGTCTGCACAAAAAAGGTTATCACTTTTTCCAGAAGACAAAAACATTGTAACTACGGCAGGCGTTGATGTAAATTCAACGATGACTGTTTGTAATAATTCAACAATAAATTTTCCTTCTTCAACAACAACGATTTTAGGAACTGCGCGTGACTATATTTCTTCAGATTTTACTTCGGCAATTTCTGCAAATACTTGTACGACTTTAGATTTGGTTGTTGACACGCCCGCGCAAGGTTCGTACACTGGAACAATAAAAGTAACTGCATCCGGGTTTTCTGACACTTCGGATTTGAATTTACAAGTTGGTGCTACAGCTGCACCCTCTGCCACCACTTACTGGTTTATGTCTGTAAATGACCGCGATTTAAATCACTGGTTTGATTACAATGGTTTTGTTTTTCAAAGGGTGAGTGATTCTGCTTGGATTCCAAATGGTGAACTTAATTGGAATACTTCTGCGATTGCGGATAATAATTCGTGGAAAGATGCGAACCTAGTTGCGTATTATAAATTCAATGAAACAAGTGGTTCAAAAGCAGCGGATACTGCTAACCAACATGATGGAACGCTTACTAATGGCGGTTTTTCTGAAAGCGGTATGTGGAAAACATATGCACTTGATTTGAGTAGCACAGGAAATTATGTTAGTTTAGATGATAATTCAGATTTTACTTTTGGAGATGGGACAAATGATACCCCCTTTAGTATTAGTGCTTGGCTTTATGCAGATTCAGTCAATGTTTCAACAGGGAATTGGATTATTAATAAACGTGCGACTAGCAATGATGAATGGCAATTATTATTGTGGGGCGGAAAACTTAGAGTGAGTATGCATAGCGGCGGAGTGGGCGCAGTTAATATTGCGGCGTATGGCCCAACAATGCCTATTGATGAGTGGACACATATGGTGATGATATACGATGGAAGTAAAAGTGAATCAGGAATAGAATTTTATGTTAATGGAAACCTAGCAACGGTAAGTCAAGATACTACCGGGAGCTATGTCGCAATGAGTGACGGAACTAGTCCAGTACATATCGGAAAAGCAGGTTGGGAAAATAATCGTTATTGGGACGGTTTGATAGATGAATTAAAAATCTGGGACAAAAATTTATCACAAATTGAAGTCACTGCAGATTACAATTCTTTTTTGAATGCAAAATTCGTTGATGAAAACATTGTTGATGCTGGTGCGAGCGCGTCATGGAATTCAATAAAAATAAATAAAGATTTGCTATTTGATTTTGGAAAAGAACTTCGTTTGAATCATTCTCCAGATCAAAACCAAATTGATGAAAATCATTTTTTATGGGATGATAATTTAGTAGGTGTTTGGCATTTAAATGAAACAAGTGGAACCACTTTTTATGATTCAAAAGACAATAATGATGGAACCGGAACAGCTTTTGATGGAGATGAATACACTGCGGGGAGATGGGATACAAATGCTATTTTTTATGAAGGCGTGAATGATACGATTGATTTACCTATAGGGTTTATGTTTAATTTGCCTAGGCAATTTTCTCTTTCGGCATGGGTGCGAATAAATTCTTACACCGATCTATTAACAATTTTTGGAAAGCAGAATAGGGGCGCACAATATGTATTTGATTGGTTGTATGTTAATGCTAGTGGCGCTCCGGGAATGGCATTACAAGATGGAGGAATCATGTCAGGGAATGCGGTAAATTTTGCGTGTTCAAATACAATACTCGATGAAAATATGTGGTATCATTTAACATATACTTTTAGTTATCCTGGAGAAGGAAAAATTTATGTTAATGGTTCGCTTGCTTGTTCACAAACAGCAGCGGGGCATTTAGATGATTTGGGCGGGACGAATTGGCATATTGGGAGTGGGAATAATAGAGATTATTTTAATGGAAAGATTGAAGAAGTACTATTTTTTGATGATGAATTAACTGTTGGCGAAATAAGTAAATTATATGCTTCTCAAGCCGAAGGTTATTTTGATGAAGGTTTAATTGGTTTATGGCATTTAAACGAGACGAGTGGAACAAATCTTGTGGATTCTAGTGGCAATGACAATAATGCTACACTTGTTGGTAGTAGTGGTTACACTACGGGGTTGTGGGATACAAACGCGATTTTACTTGATGGAGTTAATGATTATATTTCAGTAGGCGACGATGCGTCTTTAGAACCGCTAAGTGTTTCTCTTTCAGCGTGGTTCTACCCTACACAGCTACAACCAACAGATACACATTATGTTCGCTTAGTAAAAAAAGCATATGATATGAGCGTTTCAAGCCCGTATGTGAGCTATGGTTTAGTGTTTAATGCTGCAGGAGATAAAATTGAAGCAGTTATTTCAGAAGGGGCGCCAGATGGAACGCCAGACACTAGTTTTGATGTAAATAGTTGGAATCATGTTGTAATGACACATGATGGTGCAACGCTAAAGATTTATCGTAATGGTTCGCTTGTTGAAAGTACAAGTAAAGGTGCAATACAATATTCTGATGGTAACTTCTTGTTTGGACAAAGTTATGGGACAAATCTTGGCAGGTTTAAAGGAAAAATAGAAGAGGTGGCTGCGTGGGGGAGATCATTGACCGCGGCAGAAATCACTGATTTATACATCAAAGGAGTAAATAGATTAGATCTGAATGTTTATTCTTGTTCGAGTAGTGGTTGCACAGAACAAAATAGAACGTCTTCCCAATACTCTTCAATGGTTGGTAATAATGTATTGATTGACATTTCTTCGTTAAGTGATTCACAATACTTGGGATTTGATATTTTGTTTAAACAAACAAGTGGATTAGACGACCGAAATGCAATGACCTTTTTAGATAGTGCATATCTTGCGGATGTGAACATTTCTTATAGTACAAGTTAGTATTATTTTTGAGTTTATTTTAATGGTGTGAAAAATGTTAGGAAAAAAGGGTCAAATATCAATCGAATTTATTATTTCAACGCTATTCGTGCTATTAATTTTCGGTGTTGGTTTAGTAATGTTTCAACAACGAACCGAAATGAACTTTGTTTTTTTTAGTTCGTGGGAAGCAAAACAAAATGCAGACATACTCGCACGAAATATTAACAATGTTTATTTGATGGATAATAATTCTCAATTACAAGACTATGTGTATTGGTTTGAAAAAGATCGTAGTGTAGAAGCAGGCAAATATAATATACGTGTTTTTTATGATGTAAACCATTTTGTTGATTCGCCAGTACTCGCGGATATTAATTGGGTAGTAAACCAAGTGAATGGATTGCTTCTTTTCACAAAACAAAACGGGCAGGTTGTGATTACAAATGGTTAAACAAATGGCTAGAGTAGTTGAGCGCTTGTTTAAACTACGCGTAAATGAACGTGGGCAAGTTTTTTCTCCAGATATTCTCATAGCAGTTGTAATCTTTTTGGCAGCATTAGTTTTTTTCTATATAGGATCAAATTCTATTTTTGCTCAAGAAGACTTGTTTGAAATGCGAAGCGAAGCAGACGAAGTGTTGCATTCGACAATGAATTCGCTTGTTTTTTCACAAGGAAAACCAGTTAACTGGGATGAAGGACAAGTACAAAATGTATCTTTTTTTGGTTTAGCAGATGAGCGAAACATTGTTGATCAAAACAAAATTGTGACGCTGATAAACTTCCTCGACAATAATTATCTTTATACAAAAGAACGACTGGGTATAGGAAAGTTTAGTTTTAAACTACGCGTAATCGATTTTAATGGTTCAATATTATATTCTTCAACAAGAACTTTTACTAATACGCGTTTAGAACAAGGATTGAGAAGAATTGTTTCGCTTAATGGAACACAAGTAACGTTAGAAGGAGTTGTTGCTTTTGAACGATAAAGGTTTTATTCTAACATTTGATTCATTCTTGGGCGTAGTACTCTTGTTCTTCCTTTTCCTTGCATCTTTTTTCTATATCTCGCAAGTTAATTTTGATTCTTGGAATTCAATCGATTTAATCGATCTAGCTAGAGACGAATTAACAGTACTTGAAAAGAACGGGGTTTTTGAAAATGCAATTCTTGGAAATTCTTCAGAGTTAATAAGACAAAATATTAATTCGGCTCCAAATCCGATTTGTTTTGAAGC